>NZ_JBFUKF010000162.1:0-11726 GCF_056400985.1 Mucilaginibacter sp. P4_G9
CAATGATATCATCCCTGCGTACAAGTACTTTCATCAGGCCTTTATCTAAGGAAAAAGTAACACCATCTGCACCTTTTTTAAAGGATTTAATGGTAGCATTTGCAGGGATTGTTGCCATACCTCCTGCAAGCAAAAAAATCAACGCAATCGATTGTTTTATTTTTGCATTTAAGGTGAATAATTTTTTAAACATATTGAACAGCAGTAAATTGGTTTATAAGTAAGTGTAAGATTGACACCCGTTTTGAAAACGTGAATATAGTTACTTTTTTTTAATGGAGAAAAATATTTCTGCGGAGCTATTACCGGAACAATAAACATCTTGTTATCCAAAGCGAATTATGCCAACAAATAAGAGTGCAAACGAGTAGATGTTTTACTTCGTTCCGCATGGCAAAAAGGAAAAAGCGTGAAGGTCATTGCTTTTGCAAACACCAGGTGGTCATACACCGCAGGTTTTGTACGTTGGTAGTTTTTATAGGTTCATAAAGCATGGCATTTAATTCATGTGTGTAGCGCAACAGGATATCTTCATTTACCAGGAAACGTTCTGAACCATCGGGTAACAGGTAGCGGCTATTGCCTGTAGCTATTACTAATTCTTCTATACCAATGTCTGATGCCAGCCTGGCAAACAGGTACCCACCCGGCTTTAGCACCCGCCATAAAGAGCGCAACATGCTGTCAAAATGCAGCTCATTTTTTGCAAAGTGCAACACAGCACTACATATCACCAGGTCAAAAAAGCTATCATTAAAAGGCATATCTTCCACTGCTGAAACGCTAAAATTATCTAAAGCATTTTCGGGTGATAATGAAGCCGATAATTGTTTTATCGTGTTAATAGCCGCAGTACTTTGATCAACCCCATAAACCTCATATCCGTTCTGCAGAAAATATACCAGGTTACGCCCGGCACCACACCCGGCATCGAGTATGGTTCTGCTGTTATCAAACCGGCCTTTTAATAGCTGATCGAACAGGTAAATATCAATATAGCCAAAAGTTTGCTGAAGGTTGTTTTGCATAGGTGAAATTAATGCTTTTTAAGGAATCCCCGAATCTGTTGGTTGAAACCAATAACAATAACTTAAATTCAAATGGTTTCACCCTAAGGCATTCCACTTTTTACTAACTTTAGTTATGGCAACAAACATGGCTATCTTCATGCAGTTTCTCCGCAGCACCTTGTTGCCTTTGCCAGGTGTTACAGGGAAGATGCACTTTGATGACCCTGCCTTTTATGTAAATAATAAGATTTTTGCCAACGTAAAATTAAAGAATGAACTGCTTGCTATTTATACCACCGAGCGTGAAAAATGGATGGCTCTCGATCCACATACCTTTTTTATTACCAAGCATTACATTAATTATAAATACATGCTGGTAAGGCTCGAAACTGTATCGCCGGATGATCTTAAAACATTGTTAATTACCGCTTACCTGGCGCGGGCCACTAAAAAATTGGTGAAAGAGTATGAAACAACAAAAATAAATGAATAATTATTGGGGTAGTTTCCCAGTTCGAAATTTAATTTTCATTTGTAACCTCAACCCCATATCGTATTGCAGCTTCAAGTATATCAATGTTTATATCTTTTAGCGTTTTGAACCTAATGCAATACCCGGTCACGTTTGCCTTGCCTAATTCTTTCCCATACGTTAGGGCTAAGTATGTCTTATCTTTGATACCGAGGATATAAACAGATATTCCGGTTTTGTTTGCGCTCAAACCAATTTGAAAAAAATCCCTGGTCTTTCCATCAGCATATTTTATGGTGTGAAATCCATAGCCTATAGTAGGGTTACTAACAGTTTTATTTTCGCTGTTTTTACCGCTGTCGAACCATAATTTACAACCTGGTAAAGCTTGAAGTGTGAGATGGTGCAACTCTTGCATATCACTACGCTTTGGTTCAGGTTGGCTGGTAATATACTCTTCTATTTGTTCCTGTACGTTCATATTAAATTACAGTTTGCTTACTCTGCCTTTTCAAATCTCGCTTTATTTTTAGTTATACACTAATTTAAAACTGAGACACTATTATTATTTGTTATAGCTAACTTGTTACCAAAACACCATATAGGTTTAAAAGTTAAAAAACATACTTTTGCTTTTCCAAACCGCTATATGACAAAATTCTACTTCCCCTTTTTTCTTGTACTCACTTTTGCCATAAATGTCAGTGCACAAACCCAAAAAAACATTCAAAAAGATAGCATTAAACATCTCAATACAGTAACTGTACATGGCTATTTGAGTGAGCAGCCTGTGCTAAGCGTACCCGCTTCGGTAAGTGTGCTGGGTGCGGCGCAACTAAAATTGCAGCCAGATAATTCCTTCGTTACCGCGTTAAACACCGTGCCCGGCATAAGGGCGGAGGAGCGTTCACCAGGCAGTTACCGTTTATCTATAAGAGGTAGTTTACTGCGATCGCCTTTTGGAGTAAGGGATGTAAAGATCTATTTTGATGAGATCCCGCTTACAGATGCCGGCGGCAATTCTTATTTAAACGCCATTGATATTGGTAGTATAGGGAGTATCGAAATATTAAAAGGGCCGGATGGCAGTTTGTTTGGCGCTAACTCTGGCGGGGTAGTTTTATTAAACCCGATAAACAGGTATAGCGATAGCAGCTATTTATCGGCTGGAATAAATACCGGCAGCTACGGCTTGTTTCATGAAAAAATTGCCTTACAGCAACGCTCGGGCAATAACCTGTTTAACATCAAACAAAGTTTCCAAACCTACCATGGATATAGGCAGAACAGCGATATGCATCGTAATTATATACAGCTTGCAGATAAATGGAACTACAGCGCTAAAAACGAATTAAAGTTTTTAGGTCTGTACTCCAACCTTGCCTACCAAACGCCCGGTGGTTTAAACCTGGCACAGTTTACAGCTAATCCCCGCCTTGCCCGGCAGCCCACTGCTACTTTGCCCGGGGCAATACAACAACATATAGGTATAACTACAAAAATGTATTTAGGCGGCCTGGTTAACGAATACCATTTAACCGACCGGGTAAGGAATGTGCTATCGGTATTTGGCAGTCATGTTGATTTCGCCAATCCATTCATCACCAATTATGAGCAGCGCAACGAAAATACTTACGGCCTGCGCACTTATTTTGAGCTGACTGGTTTGCCGCATAAGAACCTTAGCTGGAAGGCAAACCTGGGTATAGAGTGGCAACAAACCAATTCGCAGATAAGCAACTACGGCAACAATAAAGGCGTTAAGGATACAACCCAAACCAGCGATAATATCCATACCAATCAACATTTTATCTTCGGCCGTTACTCGGCAGATATGTTTAAACACCTGCACCTGGAGGCTGCGTTAAGCTTAAACTGGTACGGTTATGATTTTAAAAATATTTACCCGCTTAACCAAAGTAGTTTTACCAACCGCAATTTTTCACCGCAGCTGATGCCGCGACTGGCATTATCCTACCAGGCTACAAACAACTTTATCTGGCGGGCATCAGTAAGCCGGGGATACTCCACACCAACTACCGCCGAAGTGAGGCCAACCGACAATATTGTAAATACTGCATTACAAGCCCAAACCGGGTGGAACTATGAAACCGGTTTCCGCCTGCGCAATCACGATGAAACTTTACTATTAGATGCTTCGGTATTTTACTACCGTATTAACAACGCTATTGTACGCCGTTTAAATGCCAATGAAACCGAGCATTATATAAACGCGGGAGGCACCAATCAGCCTGGCTTTGAACTATCGTTTACCGATTGGCTTATCCATCAGAATGATACCCATTTTATACGTGGCCTGCAGTTCAATGAAGCATATACCTACAGTAGATTCACTTTCAGAGAATACACTGTTACTTCTGCTACCTATTCAGGTAATCAATTAACGGGAGTGCCGAAACATGTTTTCGTATCAAGCCTGCAACTTAAGTTCCCTGATGATCTTTCTTTGTTCGTACAGCATAATTATACCTCCAAAATACCACTCAATGATGCCAATACAGTTTATGCCGGGCACTATAACCTGCTACAGGCAAGGGTAAGCTGGCAACCGCTTATAGGCCGTAAAACACGTTTAGAAATCTTTGCTGCTGCAGATAATCTCCTGAATAAAAAGTACAGCCTTGGTAACGATTTGAATGCTGTAGGTAACCGGTATTATAATGCTTCGCCGTTGAGGAATTATTCGGTTGGGATGAATGTGCGACTGTGACCGCTGATCCAGTCTGAACCGGAATCGAGTTTAAGAATGTTCAGGATTTTACCTAAATTGTTTGTCATTTTTCTGAAATCTGAAATCTGAAATCTGAAATCTGAAATCTGAAATCTGAAATCTGAAATCTGAAATCTGAAATCTGAAACCCGAAATCTAAATAATTCCCATCCGGTTTGAGTCCAGTTTGATAAGGACGAATAGCAGGATTGTAAAGCTGAGTAATGAAGAGCCACCGTAGCTAATGAACGGTAGTGGGATACCGATAACAGGCACAATACCAATGGTCATGCCAATATTGATTACCACGTGGAAGAATAGCACCGATGCTACTCCATAGCCATAGATGCGTGAAAATGGCGATCGCTGTCGTTCTGCAATAAAAACAACGCGGAGGATCAAAAACAAGAACAGCCCCATAACTACTAATGAGCCTGCAAAGCCCCACTCCTCGCCTATAGTGCAAAAAATAAAGTCGGTACTTTGTTCAGGTACAAACGAATATTTGGTTTGCGTGCCCTGCAGATAACCCTTACCCCACATTTTGCCCGAGCCAATGGCTATTTTTGATTGGTTTACATTGTAACCTTTACCGCGTAAATCGGTGGTAATGCCCAGCAGAATGTTAATCCGCTCGGTTTGGTGAGGCTTCAAAACGTGGCTATAAATAAATTTTACGCTAAAAATAAACGATATTGAAATAGCCAAACCTATAAGCATGGTGGTAATGAGCTTGCGGTTACGTTTAAATAAAAAGATAACCAGGGCTGTAAATGCCACCAACCCAATAATTATACTTAGTGGATTAAACAAAAGCGCAACCACAAAAAGCGTTATTAAAAGGCCCGAGACAACCAGGTAATAAGGTGATAAACCCTCGCGATACAACACAAAAATAAGTGAGCAAAAAACGAGTGTCGACCCGGTATCTGGCTGTAGCATAATAAGCACCATCGGGAAGCCTATGATAGCCGCAGCTGCCATAAATGCTTTTGGCTCAGCAACGCGTATATTAGGCCCGCTCAAATAACGGGCTAAAAGTAAACAGGTGGCAAATTTGGCAAACTCCGAGGGCTGCAGCCTGAACCCACCGCCCATATTGATCCAGGCCTGATTACCTCCAACATTTCTGCCAATTACCAGTACGACGATGAGCAACAGCACAGTTATCGCGTAAAAAGCAGGGGAAAGCGCGCTAAAAAACCTGCTTTCCAACAGCAGAATAACCATTCCTACAATCACAGCCACAATTATGTATATAAATTGCTTACCATAATTGGTAGCTCCATCTATAAAACTGGGGTGCCTTTCATCAAATACGGCCGCGTGAATGTTGAACCAGCCAATAGTACATAGTACGAGGAACAGGAACACCGTTACCCAATCAACATTAAAAAAGAAACTGCGCTGGTTATTACTACTCATACTAATTACTCGTTCCCCGGTTTGCTAAAAGATTAACCCAACTACCCGGCTTTTTATTGTTTGCTGTTTTTAACCGGGCAGCTTTTTTTACAGAATCAGCCTTAAACTTTTTGATTGAATCGGCTTTTACAGCGCGAATACTATCGCGTATCCGCTCTTTTTTAAGGTCGAGCGCGTAAAGGTTAAGATCAGGCAGACGATCCGCGTTTGCAAAATAATCCACCGTAATTCCCGATTCACGGGGAGTAATCTTTCCTTTTAAATATTTTTCAACTATAAAGCTGGCAATAGGTGCAGCCCAATGCGCACCTTCTCCCGAGTTCTCAACTACCACCGCTATCGCAATTTTTGGGTTGTCTCGTGGGGCAAAGGCAACAAACACCGAATTAGCTTCGCCGCGCGGGTTTTGGGCAGTGCCGGTTTTTCCGCACATAATGATGCCCGGGATCTTTGATCTCCTGGCAGTACCATCCTCAACCACTGCCTGCATCCCGTTAATAACGGGGTCAAAATATTGCGAATCTATGCCAACGTAATTCCTTTTAGTATACTCTGCTTTAATTACGTTTTCCGTTCCGATAGCTTTAATTAAATGCGGTTTATAAAAAAAACCCTGATTAGCAATGGTACATTCAATATTGGCCATCTGTAATGGCGTTGCTAAAAGCTCACCCTGGCCAATAGCAAGCGAAATAATTGTGCTTGAGCGCCATCCGCCTTTTTTATAAATATTATCGTAATGCAAAGGAGTTGGTACATTACCCCTGCCTTCGGCCGGCATGTCCAGATCAAGTCTTACGCCCAATCCAAATTTATTTACGTTGGCACGCCAGTTAGCAAATGTCGTTTCGGTCCGTTTTGCCCCATACCTGTCGATGATTCTTTGAAAAACCATCGAAAAATAACCATTACAAGATTCGGCTACGGCCCTGCTTAAATTAACCGAACCGTGGGCTTCACCGTTATTACACGGCACCAGGCGATTACCGGCCCGGTAATGCCCGGTACAATAATAAGTATCCTGGGGTGTGATGATGCCCTCCTGCAAGCCGATGAGCGCGCTCAGTGGTTTAAATGACGAACCGGGCGGATATTGCGCCTGTATGGGTCTTATGAAAAACGGCTTATAGGGATCATTATACATTTTGGCCGCGTTATTGCCACGCTCGCGCCCCACCATCAAATTGGGGTCATACGTTGGGCTGCTTACGTAACATAGTATCTCGCCGCTTGACGGCTCAATGGCTACTATACTGCCCAGCTTATTTTTCATAAGCTTTTCGCCTAACTTTTGCAGATCGATGTCAAGCGACGAAGTAAGCCGCTCGCCGGTACGCGCAACGGTATCAAAGGCACCGTTGGCAAACGATCCTTTTTTTATTCCGCGCGAATCAACCATTATATTTTGAACACCGCGTTGCCCGCGCAATACATTCTCATACGCTTTTTCAACGCCTGTAATACCAATGTAATCACCGAGCCGGTAATACCCGTTTGAGCGACTAATATCCCTGTCATGTACCTCGCCTATATAACCCAAAAACTGCGCAGCCACCGAGTCAGGGTAAGCACGTACAGTACGGCGCTGTATATAAAAGCCAACAAAATCTCCCATTTTTTCCTGCAAGGAGGCAAACAGTGTAGCCGGTACCTGCTTTTCAAATGGCGAATCTTTACTGGGAGAGTATTTTACGGCTTTAGCCCAGCGTTTATCAAAACCGGCCTTATCAATGCCAATCATTCTGCAAAACTCAAGGGTATCAAAAGGTTTTACATCCTTTGGGTTAACCATGATATCGTAGATCGGTTCGTTTTGAACCAGTATTTTGCCATTCCTGTCCAATATCGGTCCCCGCGCGGGGTATATAATAGCACTGCGGATAACATTTTTGGTGGCATACAGTGCATATCGTTCATCAACTATCTGGATATAGTAAAGCCTTGCCAGCAGGGTAAAAATTATAGTAATAAAAATACCGGTTACAACGTAGCGACGCTCAAAAAATTTATTCATTTACGTTCTTTCCTTTTGAAAAATAGCAGCCCCGAAATCAGTATCAAAAATACCGTAAATATTGAACTCAAAACAACACGGCTTAGTGTGTATTGCATTTCAGAAATCCTAAATACTTCAAGGTTTAGCAGGAAAAAATGATGAGAGAAAGTGAGTATTACTATATAGGCAAAAAACCACCTGATACCCATAATGCTTAAGGTTGGTTCGGGCTCATTATCAAAGCCGTCTTTTTGCACAGTTATATTTATAAATAGTATGCGTACCAGGGCAAGCACCGCACATGCTGCCGCGTGCAGCCCGGGTGTGTCATAAAATGCATCTACAGTAAGCCCTAATATAAACGCCAACGCAAACAGTAATACATTTGGTATCTCAAACGGCAGCAGCAAAATAAACATGATATAGAAATAAGGCGTAGACAGGTTGTAAAAGGTGATGTTTTTGAGCAGGAATACCTGCATAAAAACCAAAACCAAAAAGCGGATGGCATTAATGATAATAATACGGCCCATTATTTATTTTGTACGGCCTCCAATCCCGCCTGTTCCTGTGCAAATTTGTTAACGACCACGTATACGTATTGCAATTTTGTAAAATCAACTGATAAGTTAACCTCCACATTAAGCAGTAAACCGCCTTCTTTTGCATGTAAATTAGTTATTTTACCAAACGGTATGCCCGTAGGGAAAAGCGAATAACCCGATGCTACCACTTGTTCACCCAATTTTGGCTTTGCTTCGTTTTGTAGGCTCAGCACCCCTTTATGCGGATCGAGGTTACTTACCCAGGTAAATGAGCCAACAGCTTTATCATCTGCCAGCATTGCACTAAACTGACTTTTTGAATGCAGCAACGATTTAACAATGGCGAAATGATCTGTAACATCGGCTACCATCCCTACAACACCGGCACCGCTAATTATCCCCATATCTTTTGCTACCCCATCCTTGCGGCCCCTGTTTATGGTGATGTAATTATTGGATTGATTGGTGGAATTATTGATAACCCTGGCCACTATGTAGGTATATTGTTGTTTATAAACAGTATCTGTTACCTTATGCTTCTCAACAGTATCAACATAAAATGAACTCTTGAGTATTCCCCGCAACCTGGCATTTTCACCTGCCAGGCTGTCGTTTTGTTCTTTTAGCGATAAATATCCTTTAAACTGGCTTACCTGTGCATATAAACTACCGGTAACCTGGTTTTGCGAATTAATGAAAGTAGCTTTTTGAAAAGAGTTGTATTTGATATAAATAAGCAACGCGCTTACTTCAAAAATCAGGAATAAAAAAAACGCGTTATACTTAGTGATAAATATCAAGAGGTTACGCATCGGATGGTGAGTTGGGAATGGTAAGCGGTGAGTGGTTGGAAAGTTTTAAATTAACTACCCCCCATTCACCACTCACTAAACTATTGCATTAAAAATTTAAAATTACCTATATTTTTCAGGGCGGTTCCGGTTCCGCGTACTACGGCACGCAACGGATCTTCGGCTACGTGAACCGGCAGTTTTGTTTTAGCTGCCACACGTTTATCCAAGCCACGCAATAGGGCACCACCTCCCGTTAAATAAATACCAGTTTGGTAAATATCCGCCGAAAGTTCGGGCGGGGTAATTTCCAACGCTTTTAATATTGCTTCCTCAATCTTCGAGATCGATTTATCCAGGCAATGTGCAATTTCGGTATATGATACCATGATCTGTTTTGGCACACCGGTCATCAAATCGCGACCCTGTACGGCAAAATCAGCCGGGGGATCTGCCAATTCAGGCAATGCAGCGCCAACTTCTATCTTAATTTTTTCTGCAGTACGATCGCCAATCATAATGTTGTGCTGCCTGCGGATATACTGAACAATATCAGAGTCAAAGTTATCTCCCGCAACGCGGATAGACTGATCACAAACAATCCCCGATAAAGCAATAACCGCAATCTCGGTAGTACCGCCACCAATATCAATGATCATGTTACCCATTGGCTCTTCCACATCAATACCAATACCCACGGCTGCTGCCATTGGCTCATGTATCAGGTAAACTTCCTTGGCGCCGGCTATTTCGGCCGAGTCGCGCACTGCACGTTTCTCCACCTCGGTTATACCCGATGGAATACAGATAACCATACGTAACGAGGGGAAGAACCAGCCTTTACCCTGGTTAATCATTTTGATCATACCGCGTATCATGTGTTCAGCGGCGTTAAAGTCGGCAATTACACCATCTTTAAGCGGACGAACAGTACGGATATTATCATGTGTTTTACCTTCCATTTGCATGGCCTGCCGGCCAATGGCGATAACCTTATTGGTAGTCCTGTCAAACGCCACTATAGATGGTTCATCAACAACAACTTTATCATTATGTATAATGAGGGTATTTGCAGTACCCAGATCGATAGCAATTTCTTGTGTAAAAAAGTTAAATAAACCCATCTAATGTTTCTTTCAAATAATTTGCAAAGTTAAATAATATAGATCATGAATTTCACGAATCCATCCAAGTCAACACAATTTTCACGAATCTATGCAGGTTGACAATTATAACTCTAAATTTCCTTTATTCGTATTCTTACCCTCTTGTTTATTACTTTTTAACTGAGTAACCCGTGTAAAACTGCCTTCGTGAAAATACGGTTTAATTAGCGTAATCCGCATTAATTTTATTCGGGAAAATTCACTTCAATTAGTGTAATTCGTAATATTTAATTAGTGTTTAAAATGACGTACCCCGGTAGTAACCATCGAGATGTTTTTTTCGTCGCACATGGCTACAGATAGCTTGTCATTTATTGATCCGCCTGGTTGTAATACCGCTGTAATACCTGCCTCGGCAGCCAGCTCCACACAATCAGGGAAGGGAAAAAAAGCGTCAGATGCCATCACTGCGCCATTCAGATCGAAACCAAAGCTGTGGGCTTTAATAACTGCCTGCCTTAATGAATCAACCCTTGACGTTTGACCAACACCACTCGACATCAGCTGGTTGTTTTTAGCAAATACAATAGTGTTTGATTTGGTATGCTTTACCACTTTATTGGCAAAATACAAATCTTTCATCTCCTGCTCGGTTGGTTTGCGGTTAGTAACCGGGGTCATTTGTGCCGGTCCTTCAACAACCGCGTCTTTATCCTGCTCAATAACACCGTTCAGCAAGGTTTTAAATTGCTTAACTGGTAATTCTACTGGCTGACGAACTAAAATAATACGGTTCTTTTTAGCCTGTAGTATTTGAACCGCCTCGTCTGTGTAGGCAGGAGCAATCAGTACTTCGTAAAATATCTTGTCAATCTCGGTAGCGGTAGCAGCGTCTATTTCATCGTTAGCTATAATTACGCCGCCAAAAGCCGAAACCGGGTCACAGGCCAAAGCATCTACCCATGCCTCTTTAATAAAAGAGCGTGATGCAATGCCACAGGCATTGGTATGTTTTAATATGGCGATAGTTGACTCGCCGGTAAACTCATCAATTAAGGCTACAGCCGCGTCAACATCTACCAGGTTGTTGTATGAAAGCTCTTTACCATTCAGCTTGTTGAACATGGCATCCAGGTTACCATAAAAAGTACCTTTTTGATGCGGGTTTTCGCCGTAACGTAAGGTTTGGCTGGTTAGGATGCTTTGTTTAAATACCGGCAGCGGCTCTTCCTGGTTAAAATACTGAAAAATGTGGGTATCGTAGTTTGAGGTAATATTGAATGCCTTTTGCGCGAATGATTTGCGCTGATCAATAGTGGTAACACCATCCTGTGTTTTTAGGATTTCTTCCAGTATGCCGTAGTCGTCTTTTGAAGCAACGATGGTTACATCTTTGAAATTTTTTGCACCCGCGCGGATCAGCGAAATACCGCCGATATCGATCTTTTCGATCACGTCTTCGGCGCCTGCGCCTGATTGTACGGTTTCTTCAAATGGATAAAGATCTACAATAACCAAATCCAGTTCTGGGATTTCGTATTCGGCCAGTTGTTTCTCATCGCTATCAAAACTTCTACGGGCCAAAATACCACCAAACACCTTAGGGTGCAGGGTTTTAACGCGACCACCTAATATAGATGGGTATGAGGT
>NZ_JBFUKF010000163.1:0-11632 GCF_056400985.1 Mucilaginibacter sp. P4_G9
ACCTATTAGCGCGGTAAGTAAAATTATGGGGATATGTGATGTACGGCTATCGCTTTTAATTTTGCGGCAAAGGTCTCTCCCATTCATTTCGGGCATACTGATATCACTTACCATAATATCAGGGTGTAAAGCCAGTGCCTTTTGCCAGCCCTCCTTACCATTTAATGCCTCTATAATATGAAAAGTATCCTTAAGATTATCTTTGAGATAGAAGCGAAAATCGTCATTATCTTCAACTATCAATACCGTTTGTTTTGAACTAACTTCGGATGGGTTTTTGTTACTACTTTTATTTCCCTGAACAGCACTTTCCACCAGGTGCGTATCATCCAATGGTGTTTCGGCGCTTAAATCACCGCTTGTCATCACCGGTAAATGAATAATAAAACAACTGCCATGCTCCGGCTCGCTCTCTACAAAAATTTTGCCCTGGTGCATGTTAACAAATTCTTTGGTGATAGATAAGCCAATGCCGCTTCCCTGGTTAAGCATGGAGCCGGGGAGGTCATTCTGGAAAAAACGGTCGAAGATCCGATCCAGTTTATCCTTGCCTATCCCTATGCCTGTATCCATTACTTTAATTTCCAATAACTTAAATGGATGAGCCGATTTTTCTTCAACTAAGCTAAGCAGCACACTTACATGCCGGCCTGACGGGGTAAATTTAAATGCGTTTGAAAGCAGGTTAAACAATATCCTTTCTATTTTATCATGATCGAAACTCGTTTTCAGCGTTTCTATCTCCGTATCAAACACAAAGCCAATTCTTTTTTCATCTGCTATATCTGTAAATGATAGCGAGATCTCTTTAATAAATTTAATGATGTCTCCCGGTTTAGAATGCAGCTTCAATTCATGTACTTCCATTTTACGAAAGTCGAGCAGTTGATTTACCAGGTTTAATAAGCGCCTGGCATTTTTCTTCACCATGTTTAATTGTTGCTTCTGATCAGCATCTGCCGTATGATGGAGCATTTTATCAACCGGCGCCATGATCAACGATAGCGGTGTTCTGAATTCGTGGCTTACATTGGTCAGGAACTTGGTTTTCAGCTTGTCAATCTCCTGCATGCGTTCAAGCTCCTGCCTTTCGCGCTCAATCATGCTTTTTATTTCTTTTTTCTCCTGCTCGGCAGTAAACTCCCTCCTGATTTTTTGAATTCCACGACGACGGATGAGAAAAAGTACCCCAACAATCAGTAGTGTATAAATCAAATATGCCAGCGGCGATTTCCAAAACGGAGGCTTTACTTTTATCTTCAGGGTAATGTAATCCGGGTTCCATACCCCATCCGCGTTTGAAACCAGCACTTTAAATATATAGTCTCCGCCATCAAGGTTGGTGTAGGTTGCCTTGCGTGTTGGCGCGGTAAGCCAGCCTTTATCAAAGCCCTCCAGCATATACTTATATTTCACCTTGTTGGGATTAAAAAAGTTGAGTGCAGCAAACTCAATAGTAAAAACGTTTTCGCTGTGGTTAAGCGTTATAGAATTGGTTACCGAAATGGCCTTACTCAATATAACATGGCCATTAACCGTATCATTTGCCGATACATTTTTATTAAACAGCTGAAAATTGGTAAAAACCAGCTTTGGCTTATTTACGTTTGATTGAATGTTCTGCGGATTAAATATATTGAACCCGTGCCCTCCGCCAAAAACCATTTCGCCTTTACTGGTTTTTAATGCGGCATTTACATTAAACTCCCTTGCCTGCAAGCCATCAGTTTCATCAAAGTTTTTAAACTGAAAATTGTATTTACTGCCGGCAGCCGATAAAGTAACGCGGCAAAGACCATTGGAGGTGCTTAGCCACATCCTTCCCTCATTATCTTCGAGGATATTTAAAATCAAATTGTCGGGCAATCCATTTTCTTTTACAAGCGAGGTAAACCTGCCTGTTTTAAAATTTAATATACTCACACCATCTTTGGTAGCTATCCACATCAATCCCCGGCTATCCTGTGTAATGCTGTTTACATTATCGGCTAAAAGGCTGTTGGGCACACGGGTATTACGCACATAATGCATAATTTTTTTGGTGTGCTTCATAATTACATTTACACCGGCGTATCCCCCAACCCAAATATTGCCATCCTTATCCTCACAAATGGAAGAAACATATGGCGATTGTATCTCGCTTAACTTAAAGGGGTGGTAAAATATTTTTTTTGACTGATCAAAAAGATCCAAACCACCGGCAAATGTACCTACCCATAAGCGATGCGATGAGTCTTCCATTATGCTCCAGATCCGGTCATCGGCTACGCTGGTGGCAATCTTATCATTGTGCCGGTAATGGGTAAAGGTTTTTCCGTCAAAACAATCAAGCCCCCCGAAGTAAGTACCTATCCACAATTTTTGGTCGTGATCGATACACAAGCTCACAATGATATCATTACACAAGCTATTACTGTTATTAGGATCGTATTTATATTGGGTATATTTCCCGGTTTTACGGTTAAGATATATTAAGCCACCACCGTTTGTTCCTATCCATAAATTGCCGTTTTTGTCTTCTGCAAATTTGTCTACATCCTCAAAGCTCAAACTATTCGGATCTGACGCGAAATGCCTGTACAACGGAAACCTGATAATATTTTTATGATAGTAGCTTATCCCTTCTTTAAAAGTTCCGGCCCACAGGATACCCGAATAATCTTTATACAGTATTACGCTGTTTTGTTTAAGCGATTTGGCATCATCCTCCCGGTTTAATAAATAAGTGAACTTAAAATCTTTTTTATCCAATACATTTATTCCACCATGATCTGTAGCTATCCATATTAAACCGTCATCAGCCTGGACTATAGTATTGACAATATTTGACTTTAATTTTGACGGCGCTGTATCCTTATCTAAATGCTTAACTGCCTTGGTTACAGGGTTAAAATAATAAACACCCAGGTTAACGGAGGATGCGTAGAACCACAGCTCATTATCGCGGTCAATTGTTAATGAATACTTTCTTATTTTACCATCAACCGCCTTACTTAAAACATTTGTGCGATAGGTAATTTTATCCAGTTTACTATCCAGCATTTCTATGAAACCATCCTGGTGAACAAACCAAATGTTGTTCCTGGTATCAACCGCCATGTCAACCACATAAGTTGAATGCAAAGAGGAGGCGGAGTTTACCAAATAGCCGTAATGATGGGTTTGCCTGTTTTGGGCGTTATATTTGTACACACCTGAAGTTCTGTGTACAAACCAGTAATTTCCTGTATTGTCTTTTTTTATTTTAGTGATATCGTATTCCGGCAGTTTCCATTCCCTTAGCACATTATACACAGCACCTCTAAATTGCTCGCTTACAGGATCATATATACAAAATCCACCGCGGGTTTCAAGCCAAAGTTTTTGCCCCGGCCCTTCAAAAATATTTACAATGTAATCATCAACGACGGAGTTTTTATTTTTTGAACTATGCTTAAATACTTTAAAAGTATAACCATCGTACCTGTTTAAGCCCGATGAGGTACCAAACCACATAAACCCTTCCGAATCTTTGTAGAAACAGTTAATTTGGTTATGTGATAGACCATCATTTATATCCAGGTGCGAAAACTGATATTTATTTTCCTGCGCTATAGAAGTAAAACATATAGCACAACTTAAAATTAAACCTATAAATATCTTTAAACGCATGAAATGGGGAGATCGGTCAATTGATTTATAACCTCTAAATTTACTTAACATTTAGCTGGGATGCAAATGTACACGCAGGGCTTTAACTATAATACGAGTGGTAAAATTTCGCGAAACGGCGAAGGGGAAATGCGGTTTTAAAAGGTTGGTCATCCTGAACGGAGTAAAGGATCTATTCGCAGACTGTACAGGGCGAAGAAGCATGGCGAATAATAGATCCCTCACTCCGTTCAGGATGACAAAAAGGTTTTTTTTTGCAAAAGGGGGCCCTTTGCTTAATTACTTTTACTTAAGTCCGTTGGGTAAAGCACTTACAGATGTCCATCCCCCATCAACAATTAAGCTCTGGCCTGTGATGTGCTTAGCCTCATCTGATACTAAAAACAAAGCGGTATTAGCTATATCCGAAACGTAAGCGGGACGCCCCATCGGGGTTATGTTCGACCAGACACGTTCATAGTCGGCCTCCCCGGTAGTGCGCTCGGTTAGGGTTGCTCCCGGCGCTACGGTATTTACGTTGATCTTATATTGCGAAAGCTCGATCACCAGGTTTTTAGCCAGCATTTCTAAGGCTGCTTTGGTCATGGCGTAGGCTGCAAGGCTTTTAAGCGCCTGGTGCCCAACAACCGACGAGGTAAACAGGATAGCCCCGCCATTATCCTGTTGCTTCATTTGTTTTGCCGCCGCCTGCGCCAGGAAAAATGAGCCGCCAAGATTGACATCCATTACCTTGGAAAATGATTCCTTGGTGTAGGTAAAAAAATCACCATATAAAGTAATCCCCGCGTTGGCTATTACAATATCCAATCGTCCGTAACGCTCAACTGCGGTATCAACCATCCTGTTTATAAAGGCAACATCACCGGAGTCTCCAGCCATAGCTAAACAATTACCGCCCTTGCTTTGGTTGATCAGCATTGCTGCGTTATCAGCCAGGTCGGCTTCTATATCATTTAGGATCACTTTTGCTCCCTTTTCAGCAAGCATTCTGCATATCTCAAAACCAATACCCTGGCCTGCTCCTGTTACTATGGCAACTTTATTGTTAAAACTCATCATATATAATTAATGGGAATCCCTTAATACCTTACCGCCAGATCCGCCGACTAAAAAATCCATGTCGGCGCCTAAATGCGCCTGCTGAACATGATCTATATAAAGTTTCACATACCCCCTGTCCGTAACCGGCGCGGGTGGTAAATACTGTTTCTTTCTTTCAGCAAATTCCGCTGTACTTATATCAACGTTTAATAACCTGTTCGGAACGTCAAGCGTTATCATATCACCGGTTTTGATCATGGCAAAACTGCCGCCGGTATGCGCTTCCGGAGATACATGTAATACAACGGTTCCAAAACCGGTTCCACTCATTCTGCCGTCGGATATGCGCACCATATCTTTAATACCTTTATCCAGTAACTTTTTAGGGATACCCATGTTGCCAACTTCGGGCATACCGGGATAGCCTTTGGGGCCAACGTTTTTTAATACCAACACACTGTTTTCGTCTACTTCCAATTCATCCGTATCAATACGTGCCTTAAAATCCTCAATATTTTCAAAAACAACCGCTTTACCGGTATGCTGCATTAAATGCGGACTTGCAGCTGATGGCTTAATAACCGCCCCGGCTTCGCATAAGTTGCCCGTTAAAATGGCAAGCCCGGTAGCTGTATTAAAAGGGGCATCAACGGTAGTGATTACATCGCTATTATAACCTATTGCCTTGCTGTAATTATCAGCGATGGTTTTCCCGTTTGCAGTAATACAATCGCTGTGGAGAATGTTATCCAAAGCTTTTAATACAACCGGTAAGCCGCCTGCATAAAACAGGTCTTCCATAAAATATTTACCCGAAGGCTGAAGATTTGCTATCAGCGGAATATTTTTAGAGAGGTGATCGAAATCTTTCAATTCAAGTTTCACCCCTATTCTGCCGGCAATGGCTAACAGGTGGATTACAAAATTTGTTGACCCGCCAATTGCAGCATTTACTTTTATGGCGTTCTCAAATGCATTTCTTGTCAATATATCCGATAGCTTCAGATCCTCTTTTACCATTTCAACTATACGTAAACCCGAGAGCTGGGCCAAAACCTTCCGTCGTGAATCTGCAGCAGGTATAGCGGCATTTCCCGGTAACGACAGCCCTAAAGATTCAACCATACAAGCCATTGATGAAGCTGTACCCATTACCGCGCAATGCCCCTGGCTACGGCACATGGCCGCTTCAATGGTTAACAATTCCTCTTCCATTATTTTGCCTGCACGTACATCATCATGGTATCGCCATACATCGCTGGTACCAATTTGGTTGCCCCTATGGTTACCGGTTAGCATTGGCCCGCCGGATACAACTATAGTGGGAATATTAACACTGCATGCCCCCATTACCAACGATGGCGTAGTTTTATCGCAACCGCATAGCAACACCACCCCATCCAAAGGATTTGCCCTGATGGATTCTTCCACATCCATACTGGCCAGGTTGCGGTACAGCATTGCGGTAGGTTTCATTAAAGTCTCGCCCAACGACATTACCGGGAATTCAACCGGGAAACCACCGGCTTCTAAAATACCCCGTTTAACCGATTCGGCAAGTTCACGAAAATGAGCATTACATGGGGTCAGTTCGCTCCAGGTATTACAAATTCCTATTACCGGTTTGTTCTCAAATTCATAATCAGGAATGCCCTGGTTTTTCATCCAGGCCCGGTATATAAAACCATCCTTGCCTTTACGGCCAAACCATGCCCTGCTTCTTAATTCTTTTTGCGCCATGCGTTTAATATTTATTGTTTTATACCTAAAAAACCAATGTATTGGCTTTTAGCTTTGTACATTCTGCCTTTAACTTTTATGGTTAAGTAGTTTCATCCATCAGGTAAAGGATAGATTCATAATTTTCGGAAACGGCTTTTGACATGGCCATTTCGCAGGTTTTGGTAGAGGAATAATATCCCTCGTAGTTCCCTTGTTTAACTTCCAACGCCTCGGCCATGGTAGCAGAATCGGTCAGTTCGGGAAATAAAAAGCCCCGGTCCCCGGCCATTCCACAACATCCGCCGTGTTTAGGAACGGTTACCTCATCCGCAAAATGCTTAGCTAACTCCACAAACTTATTTACGGTTTTCATTTTCTCCAACGAGCAAACGGTGTGTACGGTAATGCTGCCTTTTTTCTGCTTTACGGTAACAACAGGCTTAACATAATCATGGAAAAAATCTATGCTATCCAAAATCTTAAGCGTATCAAATTTAATTTGGTTACCTGCTGTAAGTATGCCCCTTATATTGTGCAAGGTGTAAGCACACGAGCTCACGTCTGTTACTACCGGTAGCTGTCCTTTATTGCTCGACAGCCATAACCTTTGCACAATGTCGTTAGCAGTATATCCATATGCGTCCTTAAATCCTTTAGAAGAATATACCTGGCTGCAGCAACTCCCGCTTAAATTTTCCATTACACGCACCTTTACACCCGATTTTGCGCACACGCTCAAAAAGGTGTCCATAATATTCTTTTCTTTCCCCTTGTAAGTACCCAACATTCTTGAGATACAGGCCGGGAAATATACAATAGAATTACCTGTATACACATTACCAACATTATCCACTGATCTAAAGGATAAACGAGGTGGATAAGTGAGCTGATCTGTCCATAAGGGCATTGCCGGCACAATTCGCTTCCCTAATTTGGTGAGCTTATACATCGTTTTGCTGCCAAAAACCTTATTTAGGGCAAAACCGGCTTTTATCCCGGTACGGATCCCCCACTCTGCTGTTTTAAAGTTTTTAGCTACAAACAACGCCACGCTGTTTTGAAAGGCAGAATGATTTTCTCTTCGTAAACGTTTTACCAGGTCGCCGGTATTAATATCAACCGGGCAGGCGGTAGCGCAAAGACCATCTACGGCACAGGTTTCCAAACCATCATATTGATACTGATCAAGCAGGAGCTTGTACTCCTGCACATTGCCCGCCTTTTGCAACTTCTTTAACACCCTCCTTATCACAATACGCCGCCTTGGCGTAGTAGTTAAATTACGGCTCGGGCATTTATGTTCACAATACCCGCATTCAATACATTTATCAACTTCTGCTTCTACAGATGGCAGTTCTTTCAAATCCTTCAGGTGCGCTTCAGCATCGTCGTTAATGATCACTCCCGGGTTTAGGAGCCTGTTCGGGTCGATAGCCTGCTTTATTACTTTCATAATATCGTAAGCCTCGCCACCCCATTCTGTTTCAACAAACGGTGCCATATTGCGGCCGGTACCATGCTCGGCCTTTAAACTACCGTCATATTTATCTACCACTAAAGCCACAACTTCCCTTAAAAACAGGTCATATCTTTTTACCTCTGCGGGTGTATCAAATGATTGTGTAACTACAAAATGAATATTGCCATCTTTTGCATGTCCAAAAATGATAGCATTGTTGTAATTGTATTTTACAAACAGGTCCTGCAGGTCTAAAATAGCATCGCCCAATTTACTTACCGGGAAAGTAAGGTCTTCTAAAATTACGGTTGTTCCGCTTGCGCGTACTGCGCCCACAGCCGGGAAAAGTCCTTTTCTAACTTTCCAGAAAAAATCCTGTTCAGCAGGGTTGCCTGTAAAAACAGGGGCATTAAGTAATGACAACTGCGCTATCGACTGTAAAAATCCATTAACCTTAAATTCCAGTTCCTCATAAGTATTTTCCTGGAACTCAATCAACAAAGCTGCGGCAGCTGGCGGCAATTCCTTTACAATTGCAGGCATCCCAACCATATTCTCCACCGATCTTAACGATGCCCTGTCCATCAGTTCCACCATCAAAGCCCCGGCGTCAGTAAGGGGGATAATTGCCTGGCAAGCCGAATAGATATCGGGGAAATAAAGCAGTGCGGTTGATTTGCATGGATAATCGGGAACGGTTTCCAATACCGCTTCAGCAATAAATGCCAGCGTACCTTCGGCCCCAATTAACAAATGCGCCAATATATCCAATGGGTGGGTATGATCAATAAAAGCATTTAACGAATAACCAACCGTATTTTTGGTTTGATATTTATTCCTGATCTTATGATACAAAACCTTATTTGATTCAATACGAACCTTTAAATCTTTTAATAGCTGATAGAGCTCAATACATTCATGCTGAAACCGGAGATAGTCGTTTTTATCTTCGGTACTAAAAACTTTCCCATTGGGTAATACAAACCTGATGAATTTGGTGGTGTGATAGGAGTTGAGTTTAACGCCGCAACACATACCGCTGGCATTGTTTGATAAAATACCCCCCATCATGGCTGCGCTGATACTTGACGGATCGGGACCTATCTTTTTTTTGTGTTTTTTTAAGAATGTATTAACCATTTGCCCGGTAATGCCAGGCTGCACCCGCACCAGGTTTCCGGATTCTTCAATGGTTATCTTATCCCAAAACTGGCTCAGGTCTACCAGGATGCCATCTGTAATAGACTGACCGGAAAGACTTGTACCACCGGTACGAAAAACCAGCGGGATGTTATACTGATGAGAAAACTTAAATAAGGCAACAATTTCATCCTCACCAATGGGTTGAACTATAGCTTTTGGCACTAAATAATAAAAGCCGGCATCTGATGCAAATGATACCAGGTCGATATAGCGGGTTTTGATACGGGTAGCAGGCAGTATCCTGTTTAATTCTTCCTCAATCTTCATCACAATAATTAGGCGTGTAATTTATCCAATTATATGTTTTTAAACTCCATAAATGCGGCAGCCCCGGTTTATTGTTACTGTYGGTTCGCTTTAAGCATTGAAATTTTTGGTCTGTAATTGAATATTCAAATGTATACATCAATGAGTACAGATAAAAACATAGTTTTTGCAATTCAAATTGCCGTCAGTATATTCTAATCGTTTGCTTGCTACTTAGTTTATTGCAGTCAAGCTGAATTTGGCTAAAGCCCTGTTTTTGATAGCCATTTATCCGTTGGCTAAAGCCAACGGCAATGAATTATAACATAGCAGACAAATTCATTGCCGTCCCCATTTATGGGACGGGTAAGGATAAATAAGAAGTCAGGGCTTTAGCCAAAATAATTGATTAGCGACAATTTGAATGCATAGTTTTTTGTTGTTACCATACATAAATACATTTAATTATGGTTCAATAACGTTTTATATGGATAAGCTTTTTAATATAGTCCGCATAGCGGACGAATCATATTGTAACAACGGGTTTTAACCCGTTGACGATAACCGCTCCTGTTAACAGTTCCGTAGGAACGGTCCATTTATCGGTATATGTGCCGAACCTATGGTTCTCCGTTTTTCATCGCCCAGATTCAACGGGTTGAAACCCGTTGTTACAAAATGTTTCGGGGCTACGCCCCTGAGGAAATTTTACACTTCTAATGAAGCACATATCCAAGCGTCATTGCGAATAATCCTGGAAAAATGGGGATGACGTGTAGGGTTTAGGGGCTCATAACACCCATGTCATACGAGCGCAGCGTGGCAATCGCGAACTGTGCAGGTCCGCTCTGTATAGCATGCGATTGCTTCGTACCTCGCAATGACATAGATTATATTAAAAATAACACTGATAATCAATAACTTAAAAACACGTCATTATAAAGTACGAGGCAATCCCCTACCTATAGCGTTGCTGTGCAAATCCGCTCTGTATAGTTATAACAAATCAAACTGCTTATACACTTAACCCGGCAACATCATTAAGGTTACAGCATGTAAACGTGGTAATAATATTATTGGCCGATTGCTTAAGGTAATTAACAATTATGGCTTCCTCGGTATTGGTTTCGTACTGTTTATTAAAGGGAATTTCTGCTTCGGGGATATTTTCAAAATCGGGATGGTTATTTTTTTGCTTAACGAGGATATTTTTGAGTGCTACTGCCTGCCTGTTTTTTACACTTACCGTGTTGCTTACACCAAACAGTACTTCGGGTTTTGTTTCGAGGCCCAGGTTAAAAATATACTGTTCCATTTCTTCAAAATCCAGATTCTGGCAATTGATGTACAGGCAGCCATCTCTTATACCAACAACCTTACCACTATACCGGTGCCCTTCGGATACCGATTTTACAACCACCTGCCCGCTTTCGTGCTCCTTTAAAACAAAGGGGGTTTTAATTACATTTTTGCTGCCATCCGTTTTTTGATAGTACAAAAAATAATTACCCAAAAAATAGCTTTTAATAACCGATATAGACGACTTGCTTAAGCTAAGCCCTGCAACCGGCGCCTTTGCAAGGTTATGCCTGTAGGGGCTGGTACTTTTGCCCGTTTCTTTTTGCCAGGCATCCCAATTGTTGAAAGGCACCTGTAAAAAAACCAGCAGCGCGTTTACCTTAATATATTTTGCCTCGCCGCCGTTCCAGTAGCTTTGCAGGGTTTTACCGCTTATCCAGTTATAAACGCGGTATTCGCCCATATTGCCAAGGTACTTTATAAAATCATATACGTTTTGGCAACGCAATGCCTCCAGTTGATTGTTGATCTGCTGGCGGCCTATAATCAGCCCCATTTCAACCAGGTCGGGATTGGCCTGTACTTCCAGGCTTATTTGTTTATTTATTACCCGGGCAACCAGGTTAAACTGGGTTCGTGTAAAATCTTCCCAGGTATTTTCCTTTCCTTTTATCTTTAATGCAGCTAAAACTTTAGGATGCTCGGCTATTGCTTTTTGTATTTTACGGGATAAATGCATGAAATAGGTGATTCTTAATAAAATAGTACCTGTTCTAAAGATCAGTTTTCAATATTTTTTCACAAATAATAATTAATATCAGCTACACTAAGTACCTAAATGGATTAATTACTTTATACCCTTTTGACCAAAACACAGGTAAAATTTATGACTTAAAATTAGACTTAATTCTGAGCAAATACAACACACTGTAAATCAATTCAAAAAATTTATTTCAAAAAAATATTTTGACTTATATTTTTCCTCATTTGACTTGATGATATTTATAAGAC
>NZ_JBFUKF010000164.1:0-18782 GCF_056400985.1 Mucilaginibacter sp. P4_G9
ACCCCGGCCTACCCGCCAAATAACACCGGGAAGAATGGTGTTTTAATAAAAGGGTTAGATCAGCTGATAGATAGCCTAAGCAATAAACCTAAAAGGATTGTTACCGCCACTTATTTTGGTTCGGCGGCGGTATACTACGGCAACGCTTTACAATTAAGGAAAGATACCGCGCTTACGCAAGGCATCACGGTGCTGGCACTCATTGTGTTTTTAGGCTTGTACTTCCGCAAAAAGCGGGCGCCTTTTATAATTTTAATCCCGGTACTGTTTGGTTCCCTGTTTTCGCTTACCGCCATCTACTTTTTAAAGGGTAGCATTTCGGTCATCGCCCTGGGTACAGGTTCGGTTGTGCTGGGTATCGCCATCAATTACTCGCTGCACGTATTTAACCATTACCGGCACACCAAAAGCGTGGAGCAGGTATTGAAGGATTTGGTGATGCCCCTTACCGTTGGCAGTTTTACCACCATAGGCGGTTTTCTGTGCCTGGAGTTTGTAGAATCGGAAATATTGAAAGACCTGGGCCTTTTTGCCGCCTTTAGTTTAACAGGCGCGTCCATTTGTTCGCTGGTATTTTTGCCGCAGTTTATATCGACAAAAAAAGAGCAGGAAAACCATAAAGTGATCCAGCTTTCATGGATCGATAAACTGGCGTCCTTTAACCCGGAGTATAACAAGTTTGTTGTTATAGGCATCGTCCTGCTTACCGGTGTATTTTTTTACAAGGCCAATGAGGTAACCTTTGAGTTTGATGTAGCCAAAATGAACTACATGCCCCCGCAATTGCAGCAATCGCAAAATAAGCTCAACAAGATTAACCAATACGCCCTGCAATCGGTGTACCTGGTATCCGAAGGAAAAACTTTAGACAGGGCACTGGCGAACAATGAGAAGCTGGCCGCCAAAATTGAAAAGCTGAAGGAGCAGGGGATTGTCAAAAGATCCTCGGATGTATCCTCATTCATCATCTCAGATTCCCTGCAAAAAGCAAGGATAGCCCGCTGGAATACCTACTGGACATCCGAAAAAAAACAGCAGTTATTTACTACCCTTGAAAAAGAGGGGAAGGCACAAGGTTTCAGTGCATCGGCATTTGATAAATTTAAAACGCTGCTGAATAAAGATTTTTCGCATGCTGGTAATAACAGCGATGCGGTGGAGATCAGGAAAAGTTTTTTGGATAATTTTATTAATGAATATCCAGGCCACTCTACCGTGGTAACGCTGGTACAAACATCGCCGGATAAAAAAGGGGCTGTTTACAAAGCCTTTGAGAACGACCCAAATGTTACCGTTATTGATAAACAATACCTTACCAATAAACTGGTAGAGATCATCAATGCCGATTTTACCAAAATCGCGGTAATGTCGTCGCTATTGGTTTTTGTGGTACTGCTGTTAACTTATGGCCGCCTGGAATTGGCCTTAGTGTCTTTTATACCGATGGCTATATCCTGGGTCTGGATCCTTGGATTGATGGCTATTTTTGGCATCAGCTTTAATATTGTGAATATTATTATATCTGCACTGATATTTGGCTTGGGCGATGATTATAGCCTGTACATTATGGATGGCCTGTTGCAGGAATACAAAACTGGCAAAAAGGTATTATCATCCTATAAATCATCAATCTTTTTATCCGCCATAACTACTATCACTGGTTTGGGCGTATTGATATTTGCCAAACATCCTGCCTTAAGGTCGATAGCTTTTATTTCCATCATCGGGATCATCTGCGTAGTGATCATGTCGCAGATCCTGATCCCCTTCCTGTTCAATATCCTCATTAAAAACCGCACGCGGAAAAAGCAATTTCCGTGGACCATCAGTGGCTTTGTGATCAGCATTTTCGCATTCACTTATTTTGTAACTGGCTGTCTCATCCTATCAGCATTAGGATTTTTATTCAGGCTGAATCCATTCAATAAGGAGAAGGGTAAGCTGGTTTATCATGCCATCCTCGCGAGGTTCTCCTGGTCGATGATCTATATCATGGGCAATGTGAAAAAGGAGATCATTAATAAACATTTTGCCGATTTTGATAAACCGTCTGTGATCATTGCCAACCATCAGTCGTTTTTGGATATTTTGATATTGGTAATGCTAAGTCCGAGGCTCATCCTGTTCACCAATAACTGGGTGTGGAATTCGCCTGTATTTGGCGCAGTAGTGCGCATGGCCGATTACTTCCCTGTTGCACAAGGCACCGAAGCTAATATCGATCTGCTGGCCGGCAGGGTGAAGCAAGGGTATTCTATAGTTATTTTTCCCGAAGGCACCCGCTCTGTTGATGGGGATATCAAGCGTTTTCATAAAGGAGCGTTTTATTTGGCCGAACAGCTGCATATGGATATTCAACCTATCCTGATCCACGGCACCGGCTATTGCATGACCAAAGGCGATTTCCTGCTCAAGAACGGTAAGATCACCCTAAAATACCTGCCCCGGATAAAGCCCGCAGATACCAGTTTTGGAACTGGCTATTCTGAACGGACCAAAGCCATCAGCAAATATTTTAAGCAGGAGCACAAACAACTGAGCGCAGAGATACAGCAACCCCGCTATTACCGCGAGCAATTGATCTATAACTACCTCTACAAAGGCCCTATACTGGAGTGGTACATGAGGGTTAAAGTTAGCCTGGAGAAAAACTACCAGCAATTTCATGAGCTGCTGCCTTTGAAAGGCAAAATGCTTGATATTGGCTGCGGTTATGGCTTTATGCCTTATATGCTGCATTTTGCCGCACCTCAGCGCGCGTTTACCGGGATAGATTATGATGAGGATAAGATAGAAGTAGCCAATAATACCTTTAACAAAAACGCACTTATTAATTTTGAATATGCGGATGCGCTCAACTTTGCATTTGAAAAATATGATGCCGTCATTATTGCCGATGTACTGCATTACTTGCAGCCCCACGAACAAAAACTGATCACGGAACGCTGCATCAATAGCCTAAATCCGGGCGGGAGCGTCATAATCCGTGATGGGAATAAGGACCTGAAGGAAAAGCACAGAGGTACCGAACTTAGCGAGTTTTTTTCGACTAAGGTTGCAAAATTCAATAAAACAAGCAGAGGGCTGTCGTTTTTATCAGCACAACTGGTTGAGGATATAGCGGCAGCGAATAATATGGAGTGCCGGGTAATTGATGAGACAAAATACACATCAAATGTTATTTTTGTAATCAAACATAAAACTGGGAATTTAATAAATGGAGATTTATGATGCTGTAATTATCGGCAGTGGTATGGGGGGATTGGTGAGTGCCGATTTACTGAGCAGGGAAGGGTTTAAGGTTTGCGTGATCGAAAAAAACACGCAGATCGGCGGTTCGCTGCAGACCTATGTACGCGATAAAGTGATCTTCGACTCGGGCGTGCACTACCTTGGCGGCCTTGACAAAGGCCAGAATCTATACCAGATATTCAAATACCTCGACCTGATGGATAAGCTGAAACTACAAAAACAGGATGTTGTTTTTGATAAGATAGGCATCTATGGCGAAGAAGCAGAATACGAATATGCCCAGGGTTACGATAACTTCATCAGCCATATATTAAAACATTTTCCAGGTGAAGAAGCTGCCCTTAACGCCTATTGCGATAAGATTAAAGAAGTTTGCAGTAAATTTTCCTTATATAACTTAAGAAGCAGCGACGATTTTAATGAGAAATCGGGTGTACTGGAAATTGATACCAAAGGCTTTATTGAATCAATAACTGATAATCCGCGGCTGCAGGCTGTACTGGCAGGTAATAATGCCTTGTATGCCGGCCAGGCGGATAAAACTCCGTTTTACGTACACGCGTTGATCCTGAACAGCTATATCGAAAGTTCATATAAGTGCGTAGACGGCGGATCGCAGATAGCAAAGTACATTGCCAAAAATATCCGTTCACGGGGTGGGGTTATCAAACGCCATTGCGAGGTGAAGCGGATTGTTGTTGAAGATGGAAAGGTATCGCACGTGGAAACTGCCGATGGGATAAATATCCACGGCAGGCAATTCATCAGCAACGTGCACCCGGTGCAAACGCTGGAGATCACAGATTCGGATGTAATTAAGCCAGCTTACCGCAACCGCTTAAAAGGGTTGGAAAACTCGGTATCATCCTTTACCCTGAATGTGGTGTTCAAAAAAAACAGCTTTAAATATTTTAAACACAACTATTATATCGGAAAGGACGGTCACGTTTGGGATATAGCAGATTACAACGAGGAAAACTGGCCGCTTGGCTATGCCCTTTTTGTAGCAGCTACTTCAAAATCAAACGGGTACGCCGAGGGAATGTCGATACTTACTTATATGCGATTTGAGGAGATGAAACCCTGGGAGGGCACTTTTAACACAGTATCAAACGTTAATGAACGGGGCGAAACTTACGAGGAGTTTAAGATTCGCAAAAGTGAAAAACTGCTGGATATGGTGGAGAAAAAGTTTCCGGATATCCGGAGCCATATCAAATCCTACTACTCGGCCACGCCACTCTCGTACCGCGATTATATAGGTAATGGCGATGGTTCATTATACGGCGTTGTAAAAGATTACAAGCACACCTTAAAAACATTTATATCACCGCGAACAAAAATACCAAACCTGTACTTTACCGGCCAAAACCTTAACCTGCACGGTGTTTTAGGCACCGCCATGAGTGCGATAGTTACCTGCACAACTGTACTTGGCAACGATGCCATCATAGGGAAAATACGAAATGCATAAAAAATTTAGCTGGCGAAAATTTGGGAAAAGATTGCTTTATGCTTTCCTGGTTTTTGTGCTGCTGCTCATTGTCGGCATGGCTTACCTGTACGCAGTAGCTATCGATTATCCGCCAGAGCCCAAGGATTTGAGCAGCCTGCAACTAAAGCGCGCCGAGCCCTCCAAAGGTTTCTATACCATTAAAAACGACTGGTTCCGCAAAAGCAAGAGCGGTTTGTTTGAAATGTATGTAGAAGGTAAACCCTTTGAACGTGGCGTCATCAACGGTAAGCTAAGCCAGGAACTGGTAGTAGCCCAGGAGGATCATTTTGTAGAACAGATTGGCAGGATAGTTCCATCTAAATTTTATCAGCATTTTTTAAAATACTTTATAGCCTGGTTTAACCGCAATTTGGATAAGAACGTTACGGAGGAATACAAAGAGGAGATCTATGGTATATCTAAATCGGCATCAGATAAGTATCAGTACATCGGCTCCAACTACCAGCGTATCCTGAACTACCATGCCGCCCATGATATTGGTCACGCGCTGCAAAGCATGGCTTTGGTGGGCTGCACCTCGTTTGGTACCTGGGGTATAAAAAGTGAAGACAGCACGATGATCATCGGCCGTAATTTCGATTTTTATGTGGGCGATAAATTCGCGCAGGACAAAATCGTGGCATTTTTTAACCCGACAGAAGGTTATAAGTTTATGACCGTTACCTGGGGAGGCTTCATTGGCGCCGTATCCGGGATGAACGAAAAGGGTGTAAGCGTAACCATCAATGCCGATAAAACCAATATCCCTGCCGCCGCAGCAACACCCGTATCATTAGTGGCCCGCGAGATCTTACAGTATGCCAAAAACATACGGGAAGCTTACGCCATAGCTGCAAAGCGCAAGATGTTTGTATCCGAAGCTTTCCTGGTTGCCTCTGCTGCTGATAACAAGGCCGTAGTGATTGAGAAAACCCCCGATACGCTGGATATGTACGACCCGCACCAGGGTTACATTGTTTGCGCCAACCATTTTCAGAGCAAGGGCCTGGGCAAATCAAAAGAGAATAAAGTACAGATGGCAGAAAGTGCCTCCCCTTACCGCTATAACCGCCTTATGGAACTGCTGAATGCCAACGGCAAAAACACCGTACAAAAAACCATCGCCATCCTGCGCGACCAGAAAGGAATGCATGGTGCAGATATTGGCATGGGTAACGAGAAGGCCATCAACCAGCTAATAGCGCATCATAGCATTGTATTTGAACCTAAAAAACTGTTGGTTTGGGTAAGCACTTCGCCATGGCAATTGGGCGAATACGTGGCCTATGATCTGAAAAAAGTGTTTTGCCTGCGGGGCATGAAAAACGACCAGGAAATTAACGAGCAGAACCTCACTGTACCGGCGGATGCTTTTCTTTCAACCACCCAATACCAGAATTTTGTAAACTTCCGCAAAATGAGGCAACAGGTACTTGACGGCGAAACCATAAACACCGATAGCCTGGTAGCAACCAACCCGCAATATTACCACGCCTATGTTATAGCCGGCGATTATTCGTTTAAGCACGAAGAATATAAAAAAGCGTTGCAATATTACCAAAGGGCTTTAACCAGGGTTATTGCTACCAGGAAGGAAGCGGACCATATCAGGATACAGCTCAGCAAATGTGAAAAAAAGTTGAAATAACTTTAGTAAAAATGTTCAGGATAACACATTTAACAGCTCCTGTTGCTTGGCTAATGAACAAAACTCTAAACGCACAAAAAACGTGCTGCCCACATTTTGTTCACTGGTGAACCATATTTTTCCACCCTGTAATGCAGCAAACTCCTGGCAAAGCACCAGGCCCAAACCTGCGCCTTTTTCCTTGCCGGTTCCGAATGTTGACTTAGCGGAAAGTGAAAATAAACCGGCTTGTTGAGGCAGGGGAATGCCATCCCCTGTATCTGCTACCTTAACGATGCAATTGCCATCTATAACTTCGGCGCTTACTGTTACTTTTCCTCCGGGATAGGTAAATTTAATGGCGTTTATAACTAAATTCCTTATAACCAGCTGCAACATATCCCTGTCACCGATTACACAAATATAATTCGTTAAATCATGACGAAGTTCTATTGATTTTTCTTTGGCGATGTTTGTTAAAATCTGGAGTGTATTATCTAATGTCAGAAACAAGTTTAAAGGCATCAGCTTTACCTGCACTGATTCCATTTGGCTTTTAGTCCATGAAAGTACATTGGTTRACAGGTAAGAGGTATCTTGTGTGCGCCTTAATAGTTCTTTTTCGATACCAATTCTTTCAGATTCATCAAGTTTATATTCGGTAAGCAGCTCCAGGAAACCCTGCAGTGATGATAGTGGCTCTTTAAGGTCGTGCGCCAAAATGGAGAGCAATTTGTTTTTGGTATTGTTGCTTACTTCAAGTGCTCTTGCCTTCTGCTCTACAATCCTCCGCTCCTGGTTATAGGCATTTCGGATATAAACAATAACCAGCAGCATAAGTATTACAGTTGCAATATAACTGTAACTAAAGTCAATAAAACGGCTTGTCCTGCTGTTATAGGTATTTTGGATCCAGCCTGGATGGATGTTTTCTATAAACAATAAGCCTAAGATAATGCCTACGTTTAGGGGAAGCCATATCCAGTATTGTTTTTGTGGGATGATTGCTACCGTAACAAAAAACGATAGAATAAAAACCACATACCCTGGGCCATTAATGCCCGAATTGTAATAGTAATTGGCAATTAATAACAGGTTATTGGATATCAGGAAAACCGTAATACCGATGTTGAGCTTATTCCGGAACCTGGAAAAATAGTAAATTAAAGAAACGTCCACGAAAATTATCGCCATCAATATAGCCAGCTCCGGAAGGCCAATTAAATAATTAAAAGGGATGTTGATGCCAATGAATAGTAATACAACTATACGGTGGTTTACATGTACCGCCAGCCTATCGGCATAATCTTTGGCTGTGCGCAGCTTTAATTTTTGATCTTGCGATTCGATAGGGAACTGTCGCTCAAGCAGCTCGTGAAACAGGGATGATACCCTTGCCACGGCTGTATGGCCTGGATAAAGCGCCACAGCGGGCTGAAGCTTTTGGCCCTGGTGGATAAGTTCTAAAATGTAGTTGCGCAGCAGGTCATACTTGAAAGCATAGTTTGATGATAGTTCCTGGTGCATTTTGCGGAAGATAGCAGTGATCCCGGCAGCTTCATCATCGCTAAGCTGGAAGATGGGATAGCCGCCGGGTTTAAAGATGGGCAAATCATCCAGCACAACCCCACTTTTAGCCTGAACAAGGAAATCATCTGTAAAGATGCAGAAGTAGCCATGCTGGTCGTCGTCCAGCGGTTCCCAGTTATAGGGAATCTTTGGGGTAGCAAACAACAGGGCATTTTTTTCAATGTCGATCACTTTATCGGCATACTCCGCCTTGTTGTGGCCGTTTATTAAACTGATCTTATAATAAGCCCGCCTGTTATAAGGCATAGCGCCCTTTTTGTCGAGCTCATCAATGTTGAATACATTAAAATGGCCTATTTCTTTATTAATCCCCTCCGGAACAAAAGTTGCGGTTTGCTTATAAAATTCATCTAAGGTAATTACGTCCATAAGTTGCCCATTGTTGTAAAATCCCAATGCGGAGTAAATGTATGAACTTTAATAAGTTAAGGCATGCAAAAATCAATAATGCTACTTCTGTATAAAGTCATTTTTATAACTAATTAAAATAAACCCAGGTCGCTTTCTGACCTATCAAGATAACCCCATTCTTGGTCCCTGCCTAATGACGGATATTTACAGCTATCATCTTTTAAAACCCGGTAAACCATCCAACATATTAAAAGTGGGGATGCCAGGAACATAGCGGCAAGCAAGGTGAGGGAATATCCGCTTGCAAATATAATTATGTAACAGGCAAGGTAAATAGTTAGTATACTAACTGCAGCTTTTGCGTTCATAATTTTAAGTTTATATGATAACAAATGGCGTGAAAGCTATGTTTTAAACGGGACAAAATATTATAGTTCCAAAGTTGATTCAACTATGTTTGTCTATATTTTGTGGCTGCATATTCAATACTCTGCATGCGGGCACACAAGCCAGTAAAAACCTTTGCAGCAACAGGAGGATAAAAATTGAGTAAACAGTCTATTCCTAATACATTCCTTGCCAGTTCAAAGGTTCGGGAAACAAATTCTTATATCTTTCTTCGCCAAACGTATCAATATATTTGTACCACCTCGAAATGTATTCCTCGCCAAGTCCCATTCTCCAAAACATGTCGCCCTGATCTGTATTAGGAAATGAAACCCAGGGAGGAAAAATGACACCCGGCAGATGACAGATTTCCTTTAACTCACCACGTACTTTCATCAAAATTTGCCCGAGTAAATTTTTTCCTGATCCATCCCCCCCGTCAGCCCAATAGTTGTCATTCACAGTATGTTCAATGATCAAACTGTCCCCGGTCTCCAAAAGAACTTTTTTCAACACAGGATTTTGAAGGAATTTCGCACGCACGCCGTTGTGCATTACGGTATCTTTTACAAGCTCCCAGTCGTCTCTTAAGATGTTAGCGCGACTTCGCCCCTCTTTTGCAGCATCCATCGGCGATTTCATTACTTTTATTCTATCCCAGACTCCAAAGTCATGGAATTTGCTTGCCTGGAAAAAATGCTCAACTGTCGGCCATACTTCATTGAACAGTACCAGCGGGGAAGGATAGAAATTAGAAAATTCGCCGTACTTATCCCCAACTTTATAAAATTTAATCTCGTTTGCCATCGTTTCTTCCGGTTAATAATTGCATTCTATGTGATGTCTCCCAATATAGAGTATTTCTGCCGCCATATTGAAAAATGATATCCTCACAAGGTTCCCGGCAGTTCCTCCCACCCATTGTGAATTTTACGGAATGGTTTTTCGCTCCAATTGTACGCCGCGTAACTATGTTTGTCTGTACTTTGTGGCTGCATATTCATAAGCTTAAAAATACAAAATCCAGCATGAAACGTGCATCGGGGATTTGCATATTCAATACTTAGCAAGCTGTTTTTTTGCTAAAAGTCTACATTCACCAGTGGCCTTACAAGATTTGCATTAATTCGGTTGCTGAAGGAACAAAAGAAACTTTTGAAGACAATGTATTTATACACCAACTTCAAAAAATTAAAACCTTTATGCAACATTTTCGATTAATGATGTTATAAAAGGAGATTTTTGCTTTAATTTGTTGACTATGTTAAAAACCAGACTTGCCCTGCTTTCATCGGCACTAATAGCCTGCGGTATTTCGGTAAGCGCCCAGCAAACCGATACACTGAAAAAGGACACCGTTAAAATTGATACCGCGCAGATTAACAAACTCAGGATAGATCCGCGTAAAAACGCTATTCCTACAAGGGTAAGGCCAATCCAGATCCAGCGAGAACAGATTCCGGTTACCCTGATGGATTATAAGGTAATCTACTGGAAAAAGGCTGTCATTTTCGGGCTCAATTTCAGCCAGTCGGCCTTTAGTAACAACTACAGCGCGGGTGGTGTAAATTCGGTAGCATTAGGGTCAAACTTTGTTTACCATACCGAATATAATAAAGCACCGTTTAGCTATGTATCCGAGCTTAACCTAACCTATGGCGTTGCCAAAAACAAAGGGCAGGGCAAACGTAAAACCAACGACAGGATCTATTTTGATAATAAACTGGCTTCCCAATTATCCAAACACTGGTATTTTTTCGGAGCGCTCACGTTTGAGTCGCAATTTGATAAGGGCTTTAACTATATTGACCAGGGAAACGGCAAATTCGATTCGCAACTGATCTCGAACTTCATGTCGCCGGGCTATTTAACCGAATCAATAGGTTTTGAGTTCAAGCCAGCCAGTTATTTCGATCTCCGTTTAGGTACAGGTACCGCCCGCCAAACATTTGTTACCGATACTACTATATATCATAACCAGCCGTCAAATTACGGCGTACCTATAGGTCATACCGTAAAAAACGACCTGGCTTTCCAGATGGTGGCTCTTTTTGATAAAGACCTGGCGAAAAATGTGCATTTAAATGCACGTTACGCGCTGTTTATTCCTTATGGCGAATCGTCGAAATTTATAACCCACCGTATTGATGCGGTTTTGTCAGCCCGGGTAAACCGGTTAATAAACGTTACCATAAACGGCACCATGCTGTATGATAAACGAACAGCACGGGACGTACAAGGAACCGAAGGATTGGCTTTAGGAATTTTATATAGATTCCCGTAAGGTTAGTCATTGGTCATTTGCTTCGTGTCATTGCTCATCGGTGCTTCTCCCCAGCTCATGACGCACCTCCGCCATGTCATTGCTGCAGCGCTGAAACCGCCGTCCGAACGTCTGACAGTCCTTCGTCCAAAAGTCCGATAGTCCTTTGTCCAAAAAATCTTTTACCCCAAAAATCACATCGTCTTCGCGCATCTTAAATCATCGTACACATCCTGCTTCAAATTAATTTTCAAAATCATACCTTTGTAACCTCAAAACTGGGATAATAATAATGTTTGAAAATCTTTCGGATAAACTCGACAGGGCCTTTAAGGTACTGAAGGGACAAGGAACTATTACTGAGATAAACGTGGCCGAGACCATGAAGGAAATTCGCAAAGCCCTTCTGGATGCCGACGTAAACTATAAAACCGCCAAAGCATTTACTGATGATGTAAGGCAAAAGGCACTGGGTAACAATGTATTAACAGCCATATCGCCGGGCCAGTTGCTCACCAAGCTCATGAGCGATGAGCTTACCGAACTAATGGGCGGCTCAACTGCCGAACTGGAGCTTAAAGCATCGCCAACCATTATATTAATTGCCGGTTTAAACGGTGCAGGTAAAACCACCTTTACCGGCAAGCTGGCCAATTACTTAAAAACACAAAAGGGCAAAAAGCCATTATTAGTTGCCGATGATATTTACCGCCCCGCGGCGATAGACCAGCTGCAGGTACTGGGTCAACAGATAGGTGTACCGGTTTATGCCAACCTGGAGTCGAAAGATCCGGTGGCTATAGCCCGCGAGGGTATTGCGCTGGCAAAGCAAAACGGCCATAACGTGGTGATTATTGATACCGCCGGTCGTTTAGCTATTGATGAGGCCATGATGGTGGAGATTGAGCAGGTAAAAGATGCCGTAAAACCGCATGAGATCCTGTTTGTGGTAGATTCTATGACAGGCCAGGATGCAGTGAACACCGCCAAGGTGTTTAATGATCGCCTTGACTTTACCGGTGTGGTTTTAACCAAGCTTGACGGTGATACCCGTGGTGGTGCCGCGTTATCAATAAAATCTGTTGTTAACAAACCTATCAAATTTATTGGTACAGGCGAGAAGATGGAAGCGCTTGACGTTTTCCACCCCGATCGTATGGCATCCAGGATTTTGGGTATGGGCGATGTGGTTTCCCTTGTTGAGCGTGCCCAGCAGCAGTTTGACGAGAAGGAAGCTGCCGAACTGCAAAAGAAAATCCGCAAAAACAAGTTTGATTTTAACGACTTTTACAGCCAGATACAGCAGATCAAGAAAATGGGTAACATGAAGGACCTGATGGGCATGATACCGGGTGTGGGCAAAATGATGAAGGATGTGGAGATTGATGACAACGCCTTTAAAGCTATTGAAGCCATCATCCAATCCATGACACCTTTCGAAAAATCAAATCCGGAGACCATTAACCAAAGCCGTCGCAATCGTATTGCTAAAGGCTCGGGTACTGATCTTACCGAAGTAAACCGCCTCATGAAACAGTTTGACGACATGAAAAAGGTGATGAAGCAAATGAGCAACCCCGCCGCCATGGCCAGCATGATGCGCCGGATGCCGAAAATGTAAACAGTACCCCCAATCTCCTGACGATGGTATCGGGGACATAATATTTGAAAACAAAACCTATGGCAATATGCTATGGGTTTTGTTGCTTAAGCACATCTCTTGTTCTCTTTTTTATAATATTATTGGCTTATTGTCTTCTTTTTGTATACTATTATATACAAATGCAGGTATATACTTACGCTATTCTGTGTAATTTAACCTAACGGCATAACCTTTGTTTACATGTTGCCATGGTGCCGGTTTATTAATCCGGCATACCATACCATAAACTAAATAGAAAACACAATGAAAAATTTATTTAAATCAGTATTGTTTACAGCTGCCTTATTTGCCGCAAAAACCAGCATGGCGCAGGTAAACGTAGGTGCAGCAACAGCAACAAAAATTGTTACCCAGGCAGCTTTACCATCAGTTAACGCAGCGGCAGTAGCTCAAAAAGCAGCAACCCAGGCAACCAATGTCAGCAACCAGGCCGCGGCCCAGGCTCAAAGCGCAGCTGTACGTACAGCCGCCCAAACACAGGCTGCAACTAATGCAGCAGCAGGTGGGGCACAGGAAGTAGCCGCAAACCAGGCAGCAAGCGTTAGCGGCAATGTTAATACCGCAGTAAGTACAAATGCAGCGGCTGCAGTTAACAAAGCAAACGTAGCAGCCGACGCTTCTGGTTCAGGAAGTTTAAATGGCTCTGCATCGGCAGATAAGGCAACAAATGCAGCAGGTACTGCCGCAGCTTTATCAAAGAATGCTGCCGCCGACGCATCAGCTAATGTTAATGCTAAAGCAAATGAAGTAGCCGCAACGGCAGCAGCAAGAAAAGCTGCTACTGTTAAAACTGCTGCAGCTACAAGCAGAAAAGCAATAGTCGCAAGAAAAAGCGTTAGCGTAAGTAACAAAGAAAACTTAAAAGGTTCTGGAAGTGCCGCAACAACCTCAAAAAGTGCTAAAGTAGGTTTATCAAACAGTGGTTCATCTGCAACAACTGTAAAAGCCGGCAAAAAGAGCGCAGCTGTAGGCGCTTCAGGAAGTGGTTCGGCTAAAGTTAGCGCTGTTAAACAATAACATAAATTATAGTAATATCATTAACAAAAGGGCCACTAATGCCCTTTTGTTAATTTGAAACCTGAGCATCCCCTATGAAAAAATATAAACTTATTATGTTACTCATAATTATGGGTGGCAGCATATCTTCATTTGCCCAGAAAAAAGATACTATAGCAAAAAAAACACAGGTAAAAGAGCTTTTTGTAAACGCCGGCATTCAATATATCTCGAACCTGACCTACGCAGGCCGCCGGGATGAAAGCAGCGTGCCTTTGCTATTGCCTACACTCACCCTGGTAAGCAAACATGGCCTTTTCCTAAGTGCAATTGGCTATTTCGACCTTAACGGCTCAAAATCAGGCGCTGAAGGTTTAAGCGTTACACCAGGGTACGTTTTTGGGTTTGATAGTAAAAAATATTATGGTGGTACAATTTCGGCAACCAAGTTTTTTATCACCAAGAGCAGTCCGATTATCCTTGCGTCTTTTGATGCCACTATTGACGGGCAGTTGTATGCTAACCCGGATAATATTGTGAAACTGACAGTTGGTGGAAGCTATCGCTTTGGTAAAAACAGCAGCCATGATATTATCAATACTGCTGAACTATCTAAAGAGATCTTCGCTGTAAAGACCGGTGCAACCAAATTAAATGGTTTAAAGTTTACCCCTACAGCCACACTTTATGCCGGTACACAGTCGTTTTACCAAACCTATTATACCGAATCGCAGGTAACTCGCTCAGTAGAAACGCCACAGAAACAAACACCCATCAATATATTGTTTCCTAATCAGCCTAAACAAACCATCATTACCCAAACCGTAACCCAGGAAAACCAAAGGGAGGTAAAGCAATACAAATTGCTGGCCTTCAGCGGATCGGTCCCTATTACGTATGCAATTAACAAATGGCAGATAATTTTTACTCCTTACCTTATCAAGCCATTTAACCAGGTTGATTATGTAAATAATACATCAAAAAACGGGCTTTACTTTTTGTTTACAGCAGGGGCGAGTATTACGTTTTAAGAGATGGATAATGACTTAAACCTGTTTCCTGTTTTTAACCGTTTACAGATATGTTAATAAGCGGGCAAAGGGACTACAGAACTCTTTTTTATTAGCTTTGTGCAGTACAGATGTTTAACGCTGCTTTTAACATGCATAAATACACAATAGCGCTTTTAGCCACCTCTTTTTTGTTTTCGTTTTCCGCAAAAGCCCAGGTACCCGGCTCACCAATTGATGTACAGCACTACACATTTGCCATACAGCTAAATGATGCCGATAATAATATCAAAGGCGAAGCAACGATTGCGGTTAAGTTTATAAAAGATGTAAGCTCCTTCAGCCTTGACCTGGTTAAGGAAAACAGCGCCGGTAAGGGAATGACGGTATCATCCATAACCGAAAATGGCAAAAGCTTGAAATTTGAGCAGGATAGTGACGCGGTTAAAATATACACCATGGTAAAAGCCCCCAGCAGGCATAGCTTTGTAATTAGTTACGAAGGTATACCGGCCGACGGGCTCATCATATCAACCAATAATTTTGGTCACCGTACTTTTTTTGGCGATAACTGGCCAAACAGGGCACATAACTGGCTGCCCTGCGTTGATGCCCCTGCAGACAAAGCCACCGTTGATTTTATAGTAACCGCACCCGATCATTACCAGGTGGTATCCAACGGGCTGAAATTGGAGGAGAAACCATTACCCAACCAGTTAAAACTTACCCACTGGCAGGAAAATATAGTATTGTCCACCAAAGTAATGGTAATAGGCGTTGCCGATTTTGCCATTGACCATACCGGCGATGTAAGCGGCATCCCAATTTATACCTATGTATTCCCCGAGAATAAAGAGGTTGGATTTAAAAGCTACGCGCTGGCCAAAGAGATCCTTCCGTTTTTTATAAAAAATGTTGGTCCTTACAGTTATGAAAAACTGGCCAATGTGCAATCAAAAACCATATTTGGCGGCATGGAAAATGCAAGTGCAATATTTTATTTCGAGGAATCGGTTAGCAGTAAAGGCATAGAAGAATTGATGGCGCATGAAATAGCCCACCAGTGGTTTGGCGATGGCGCAAGCGAAAAAAGCTTTGCTCATTTATGGCTAAGCGAGGGGTTTGCTACCTACATGACCAGCCTGTACCTTGAAAATAAATATGGTATTGATACCTTAAAAAAACGCTTGACCCAGGATAGAAAAACCGTTTTTGATTTTGAAAAAAAGCGCATCACACCCGTGGTTGATACCGCTGTAAAAGACAAATACATGCAATTGCTAAACGCCAACAGCTACCAAAAAGGCGGCTGGGTTTTGCACATGCTAAGGCGAAAGCTGGGTGATGCCGTTTTTTGGAAAGGAGTAAGCAATTATTACACAAAATATAACGGACGCAATGCCAATACCGCAGACTTATGCCAGGTGATAGAGCAAGCAAGCGGCCAAAACCTGAAACCGTTTTTTAAACAATGGTTAAGAACCGCAGGACATCCTGATTTGGGGATAACCTGGCAATATGATACAGCTAAACAAATGATCAATATCAACATCAGGCAAAAACAAAGCTATTTATATGAGTTCCCCCTTGAAATTGCTGTTGATGGCCGTGTTCACAGTATGGTTGTAAAAAATATAACAACAACCGTACAGATCCCTTTGAAAGCCAAGCCGCAAACTATAAACATCGACCCTGATATTAATTTATTAGCCTCGTTTGATGTAATGGCTAAATAGCTGATTGGCAATAAATATTTGTAATAAAGTTATTTCAAACTGTTGTAAAATAGAAATTTATAATTATCATTGTGTAATACCTACACAATGATAATTGCGGTTTGATGATCTGTTTCATTTACACAATTTCATGGTCGTGGTATAAATTATTCAGCCCCCGGATAATCCATAACCAATTATAATAAACCATGAAAAAAAATTCCACATTTTGGACTTTGCTGGCGTTATGCCTGATGCCTGTATTTGGTTATTGCCAAAGCAGCGATGCCGTTGTTGCAGGCGAAAACGTAGCCGTAACCAGTACCGATAACGGGCAGGTGCGCGGGTATATTCACAACGGCACGTATAACTACAAAGGCATTCCCTACGCACAGTCCAAACGTTTTATGGCTCCCGAAAAGCCGGTACACTGGCAAGGTGTACGTGCATCATTAGTTTATGGTGCGGTATGCCCTATTGACCCTACCACCACAGCTAATGACCCTATTGAATTTGGCTTTCAGCACAATTGGGGTTATATGAACGAGGATTGTCTGAAACTTAACGTTTGGACACCAGGTATTAACGACCAAAAGAAGCGGCCGGTTATGGTGTGGCTGCATGGTGGTGGCTTTTCTGCCGGTTCGGCTATTGAATTGCCCTCCTATGATGGTGAAAACCTGAGCAAAAAAGGTGATGTGGTAGTGGTATCCATCAATCACCGGTTAAACCTGCTTGGGTTCTTAAATCTATCGGCCTATGGCGATAAATACAAATCATCGGCAAATGCCGGGATGATGGATATAGTTGCCGCGCTGCAATGGGTTAAGCAAAACATAGCCAGCTTTGGCGGCGATCCGGACAATGTGACCATTTTTGGTCAATCGGGCGGTGGCGCAAAGGTATCTACGCTTATGAATGCACCATCTGCTAAAGGGCTGTTTCAAAAAGCCATTGTTCAAAGCGGTAGTTATCGCAGCGATTTTATGACTGCTGATCTTTCTAAACGAATTGGTGCGGCTGTGCTTGAGGCATTAAGCCTGCAACCGGCGCAGGTTGACTCTCTCCAGGCCATGTCATATGAGCGCCTGAGCGCTGCCACCAAAAAGGCAATGGCGAAAGTACAGGCACAGTTAAAAGCGGAAGGAAAGCCGGTAGGCGCTTTTGGCCTGATGTGGGAACCATCTGTTGATGGGGCTTTTTTACCTTATAATATAAGTGACCCGGCAGCTATTGAAATTTCAAAGAATATTCCGCTATTGGTAGGATCAACCAAAACCGAGTTTATGGCTTCGCTTATCAACCCGGCAATAAGAAATTATACACTTGATGAAGTTAAAACCAACCTGGAAAAGAAATATGGCGATAAAACAGATACTTACATGGCCGAAGTTTTAAAAGCCTATCCGGGCACAGTAAAACCATCCGATTACCTGGATATCGACCTTGCAACTTTCAGGCCGGGTGTTGTTCGCCAGGCAAATGCAAAGGCTATTGCCGGGGCAGCACCTGTTTATATGTATATGTTCACCTGGCAATCTCCCGTGGCCGATGGTATGTTTAAATCTATCCACTGCATTGATATCTGTTTTGAGTTTGATAACATCAGGCGATGTGAGGAAATGACCGGTGGCGGCAAGGAAGCATATGCCTTAGCTGCTAAAATGAGCCAGGCATGGATCAATTTTGCACGTACAGGTAATCCAAATGCCAAAGGCCTGCCCAACTGGCCTGCATACACCGCTCAAAACGGGGCCGCTATGTTGTTTGATAATAAGCCGGAGGTAAAGTTTCACCATGATGCCACTTTACTTCAAATGGCATCAGCAAAATAAATGAACATTAAGCTTTCATCGTATAAAAACGGCCGCTTTTCCGGCCGTTTTTTGTTGCATTACAAGCTTACGTAAGTGTGTGTTTTATAATTGCATTATGCCGTTACTTAAACATTACTTACCAACAGTTAAATTTTGTTAATTACGGCATTTTTACGCAACAAAATTTTGCAGATTGCGTTAATAACCAAATAACAACCAAGAACAGGTTGATTATTTTGAATATTTAACCCTAAAACCCTAACATTATGAACGCATCAGGAATCTCAAAATCCATTTATGTAACAGCTTACAGGTGGAGTGCAAAAAATTTCGGACAAGGTGGCTTACCTAAGTTTAATTCACTTTTTGGTGTAAGTTTCCTGATGATCCTTTTATTAACCAATTTGTTGGTGCTCACCCAGCTTTGCTTAAGCCAGCAGTGGTTTAATATAACCGATGTAACTGCTTCCGTTATGCTTTTGGCAACCACCGGGGTTTTACTCCTAAATTATTTTATACTGCTTAACAACGGCCGGTTCAAAAGATGGAACATTGCTTTTGAAAAACTGAGCAAAAATCACCAAAAAATCTGGTCTGTTATGCTGATGGCTTATGC
>NZ_JBFUKF010000165.1:0-11566 GCF_056400985.1 Mucilaginibacter sp. P4_G9
GTCATCAGGTGGCTATACGCGTTCTCCCGGTGCTGCGGGTAAAAAGAATGATAACGCAGCATATACAAAGCCTGCTCGGGCAGATAAGGCTTCATCATGTGGTAAATATATTCATCGTGGCCCCAGGTCATGTGCACATTATCTAAACCACAATTGGGCTCATAAATACCGTATTTGGTATTATATCGCGGATCATGGTGATCCTTATTATCTTTAAAATATTCTGAGAAAATGATCTTATCAGAAAAAGCGCAGCCCACGGGATAACTATCGCCCACTACGGCCCATTGCGGTTCGCCAAACAGGCACAATACTTTTCCAAGATCATGGAATAAACCGGTTAGTACCATCCAATCTGGCCTTCCATCGGCACGGATGRCTTCTGATGTTTGCAACAGGTGCTGTAACTGGTCAAGATCGGTATCGGGATCTGAGTCGTCAACCAGTTGATTCAGAAAATCAAAGGCGTCCCAAACCGACATTTCTTTTTTATCAAACTTTAAGTACTGCTCCTTTTTTTGCAGCACAAAATCATAGGTTTGATTGATATGCTGTAAGCGGTAAAACTCCCTTACGGTATCTTTTAAATTGGCTTCGTAATTGCGATAAGCTTCTGTATCGCGCCCGGCGGCAATAGAATCAGCATCGGGATAACGATCTAAAATATCATCTTCCCATTCATCAATTGAACTTAAAGGGCCCTGGTTTGGTGTTTCGCTTAGCTTGCTCATAATGTTGTAATTTAAAAGGAAATGCAATTGGTAAACAATCCCTTGCGACTGTGTTATCCAAATTTCTTTATTTAAAACATCACATTTATTAAAAACGGTTAATTTATTTGCTTAAACGTTTAACTAAATTAGCACTGTTTTCTATCTCAAATAATCTAAATTAGCACCCATGGCCGATGAGTTTAAAAGCGATAAAGTAAATATGAAAGCACTTGCCAAAGTGTTAAACGTATCTATCGCTACGGTATCCAAAGCCCTGAGGGATAGCCATGATATTGGCCCCGAAACCAAATTGAAGGTAATTGAGGCAGCCCGTAAATTACACTACGTACCAAATCCGTATGCCAGCAGTCTGCGTAAAAAGGCCAGCAACACTATTGCTATCATTATCCCGGAAATTGCCGACAGCTTTTTTAGCCAGGCTATTAACGGTATAGAGAGCGTTGTAGCGGTAAAAAAATACCATACATTAATTTACCTTACCCATGATAGTTATGAACGTGAGGCCTATATGTTTGGCGAACTGGCCAGCGGGCGGGTTGATGGCGTGATAATGTCTGTTGCCAGCAACACAGAGGATACGGCGCATATTAAAACCTTACAGGAAGCCGGCATCCCGATTGTGTTTTTCGACAGGGTTTTTGATGATATTAGATCTGTAAAAATTACTACCGACGATTTAAACAGCGCGTATACAGCCACAAACCATTTATTGGATGCCGGGTGTAAAAACATTTCGCTGGTTACTATAAAAGGATATCCCTCTATCCTATCAGCCCGGGAAGAGGGATATCGAAAAGCATTATCAGAACGTGGTATCGACCCGGAAAAATCAAGTGCGGTTACCTGCTCCAATAAATACAACAACGAAAACATTGAAGTCATCAAAGATCACATAACCCGCGTAAAACCCGATGGTATTATTGCAACTGTGGAGCATTTAGCCACCTCGATATACCTGGCCTGTGATGAAATGAAGCTTAACATCCCTCGGGACGTTAAAGTGGTTTGCTTTACCAACCAGATTACCGCCCCTATTTTGAACCCGCCACTTACCACTATTCTGCAACCGGCATATGATATGGGTAAGCAAGCTGCTCAACTGTTGTTTGATCATTTATCGGGCAAGTATGTTGAAACGGGTAAGGAAATAGTTTTGCCATCGCAGTTGGTGGTGAGGGCATCAACTGCGCTTTAATCGCCAATCCTTAAGAATTTCTTAATCAATCTTTCTGCGGTATGCTCGTCATTTTAAACGCCAGCGTACCTCCATGACTAATCTGTTCATGGGATATCATATGATTTTTGATAGGCTGACCATCAAACGTAACTTCTTTTACATATTTGTTTTGTGCCGATAGATCAGTGGCTTTAATAACCAGCTTATTACCGTTTTGTAAGTCTAACGCTATATAAGGGAACTGGGGCGCGCCGATGCTATACATACCTGATGCCGGAGTAACCGGGTAAAAACCCATTACACTAAAAATATACCAGGCAGATGTTTGTCCGCAATCGTCATTTCCATTAATGCCTGCCGGTGCATTCCTGAAATTTTGCCAACCTGTATGCTGCCTTACCAGTTCCTGGGCCTTCCAGGGCATACCGCAGTAATTAAACAGGTAAATATAGTGATGCCCCGGCTCATTATCGGCCCTGTAATGACCATCATTAAAGTTATGGATAAGTTTATCGGCAAAAGGTTTTTCGCCGCCCATAAGGGCTATCATGCCCGGTACATCGTGCATGGCGCCAAAAGTGTAGGTCCATTTTGTACCTTCGGTAAAGCCACTATCCGGCTTTGCCGACCATTGTCCGTTTGAATTACGGGGCGCCATAAAACCTGTGGCAGCGTTATACACATTCTTATAGTTTTCGCTCCAGGTTATTAATTGTTTATAATCATCTGTTTTCCCTAAAGCTTTCGCCAATTGGGCTACACAATAATCATCGATGCTATATTCAATAGTGCGCGAAACCGATTCCTTCACCTTATCAACCGGGATAAACCCCAACTTATGGTAGTAAGTAAGTCCTCCCCTTGCTTCAAAGCTTGTCCACAGGTCGCGATCGCCCCATTTCTTTTGCGCATCGCCATCCGGGGCTTCAAAAGCATCTTTATGCAAAGCTTCATAAGCTAATTTGGTACTATAACCACGGAAACCTTTTACATAGGCATCAGCCACCACAGCGTCGGCATGGGTGCCTATCATAATATTAGTATAGGTTGGGTTTGGCCACATTGGCATCCAGCCGCCTTCCTGGTACATCTGCAATAATGATTTCACCATCCCATTTACACGCTCGGGCTGGGTTAATATCAGCAATGGATGCAAAGCACGAAAAGTATCCCAAAGGGAATAATCGTTATATGAAACGCCATGGTGAACTTTATCGTCAAAGGCGCTGTAATACCTGCCATATTCAGAAAACTGTCTCGGGAATAACAGCGTATGGTAAAGCGCGGTATAAAAAATAGTTTTTTGCTCGTTGGTTATACCATTAACCTGTACTACTTTCAATTGTTGCTGCCAGTTATCGCGGGTATCCTTAACTACCTTATCAAAATCCCAATCCGGAATTTCTTTCTTAAGGTTATTACGCGCCTGGTCAATACTGATAAAAGAAGTTGCTACAGCAACTTTTATTACTGTATTGGAAATGGTTTTAAAGGAAATAAAAGCACCCATGCGGGTTCCATACTGCTCTTTACTGCCTTTCTTTATTATGCTTTTATCCCACGTACCATATTTACGAATCTGTTTATCAAATTTGATAATAAAGTACCCTTTAAAGTTTTTAAGCTCGGGCCCGATTTGGGATGATTGCCGGTCGGGGTTATAGCCGGTTATTTCGTTATTGATGGTATCCACATATACATAGCCCTTTAATTTTTTCAGCCTGGGTTTATAATCATTAGCCCAATCAGCAAGTTCGGGATTAAGGTTAATGCCCTGGATTATTAAGTGGGCCTTTTCGGCAGCGGGAAAGGTAAAACGGAACATTCCACAGGTATTTGCACCGGCAATTTCGGCTTTGATCTTTTTGTTGCCATCGGCCTTTAACTTTACCGAATAGTAGTATGGTTTGGTAATTTCGTCTTTATGATCGTATGATAATTTACGTTCTTTGGGTAAAACACGCAGGTTACCAGTTTGCGGCATAATGGAAACATAGCCATAATCGCCCATCCAAACGGTGGGCTGATGGGTGGCCAGCAAACCAATTACCGATTTGTCCTCGTATTGATAGCACATGCGGCCCATTTTACTTTCGCCGGTTTGCGCAACAAAATTAGTCATGGCAAAAGGTACGTTTACACAGGGCATTGTGCCGCCGCCATCCAAACCTTTGGCAAAGCCGGTAATAGCGGTACCTATTAATGGATTTACAAAATCCACCTCATCCTTATGAGTTTTTGATGTAGTTTTTTGCGCGTTAACTGTTATATAAAATGGTATAAATAACATTAACAGGTAAATGCTTTTTTGGAATTTCATGTAGAACGTAGATATCATATCAATAGAATGTGGGTTACACCTATTTAGGTTTCAAGACAAATCTCTAATTTTTATTTCCATAAACCCCGATTTTAAAATAAAGTTTTAAAGAGATTAACTTATACCATTACCGCTCATAAACATAAAACCGGCCTGGTACATAATTGTACACCAGACCGATTTGAGTTTTAGGAGGTTATGACTCAACCTCAAATCTTAACTTTCTTTTCCCCTGCATCTACTCCTTTCATAAACTTAATCAGCCCGTTCATATAAGTTTGTTGATCATCGTATAAACTCATGTGGCTACCGTTTACACAGTACAGGTAACTGCCATTTTGAACTTTGCCGGCTATCATTTCCATATGCTTAGGATCCATGGTATCGTATTGGCCACCAATGCTAAGCATGGGGACAGCTATCCTGGACAAATCGGCCACACGATCCCAGTTTAACAATTTACCGGCTACACCAAATTCGCTTGGCCCCTGCATGGTTACATATAACGATTCGTTCAATTTACCTAAGGAGCGGTTCAACGGCTCGGGCCATTGATCAAGCGGGATACGGCAGATATGCTTGGCATAAAAGTTTGGCATCAGCAATTGCATGTATTCAGGATTTTTAAAATCGCCTTTAGCTTCAATAGCCCGGATGCGGGCTAAAACTTTAGGATCAAATTGTTTGGCCAATACATTATTGGCATATTTGCCATAATCGGGTATGCTCATCATCATATTTGATATGATGAGCCCTTTTAAATGCTGCTGATACTTCTGGGCATACTCCATAGCCAAAATACCGCCCCATGAATGGCCCAGCAGGTAAAAATTACTGCTATCCAGGTTTAAAGCCTGGCGCACCTGCTCTACCTCTTCTACATAGCGGGGCAAGCTCCACATAGCAGTATCTTTAGGGTTATCGGAGTTACCGCAACCCAGTTGGTCGTAATAAATGAGCTCAATACCTTCGGCGGGTAAAAAGCTTTCCATACATTCAAAATACTCGTGCGTAGCACCCGGACCGCCGTTTAACAACAGCAGTTTAATTTTAGGGTTATTGCCTATCTTTTTTGTCCATATGTGAAATTTACCTTTTGGCGTATTGATTGTAACCACCTGTACGCCGCCGTTTTTTACACCGGCTGTGGTATCCTGGAAATAGCTGCTTAAGCTAATACCACCTTGCTGTGGAGCATCGGGTTGTTTGCAGGCACATAACCAGCTAAAAGCTATGAGCGTAAAGGCTTTAAGATAATTTTTTATCATAAAAGTTTTGATTATGTTATAATCTAAAACTAAGGATAAATATTAAAAGGCCAATAAAAAAGAAAAAGCCGCCATTGTAGTGGCAGCTTTTTATTAAATCATTTATTTCTGTTTTATAAATTGAATCTGTAAGTTCTTGCTTTAAGCTTTTGACAGTCTGCTTTTGGCTTTAAGAGCTATTCCAAAAACTTCTTTTTAAGCTTTTTAATATCCGTATCACTTAAGCCTATCTGCGTTTTAAGATAGTTATCCACAGAACCGTATTGTTTTTTTATTGCCGTAAATGTTGCATCCAGGTATTTGGGTTTAGCCAGCATCATATCGTTGGCTACATTTTTATCAACATGCATAGCCATTACCATACCTGTGGTCGCCTTTTTATTTTCGGTCGCTCGATAGTAGTTTGTGGCTTCATAATCTTTAAGGATAGTATCATAAGGTACGCCCAGGCTGTAAAGCAGCAATGCCGCGCCTATCCCGGTACGATCTTTACCTGCGGTACAATGGAAAACCAAACCTTCGCCTGCAGGTAATTCCATCAGCTTAGCAAAAAAAGGTTTGTAGCGGGCAGCTAAAGAATCGGTTTTGCTATAAAAATCAACCATCAATGAATCGCCTCCGTTGCCTTTAAGATGCACGATCCCTTTCATCTACTCGGTTAAATTGTTGCTGCCGGCGGGGGCCAAAATATAATTAGTCCCCGGTCTGATGCGGTCTGGCGCCTGAGCCGATTCTTTATGACCACGCAGGTCGACATCATAGGTTATTTTTTTGGCCTTTAACACAGCCAGGTCGGCATCGGTTAATTTGCTGATATCTGCGCTGCGATATATTTCGCCCCACTTTACATGATGTCCGTCGGTTGTTGTGTAACCGCCCAGATCGCGGAAATTTACGGCTCCCTGCAGTTCAACTTTACGTTTTGCACTATCTGCAATCTGCGCGTTAACGCCCGTAGCAATACATGCAGCTATCAGCAATAATTGTAGTTTTTTCATATCCGTTTTAATGTAAAAAACAGGGTGCTTATTGCTAAGCCCCTGTTTAATGTATTTAGATTAATGTGTGTTTACTTAGTTAACCAGGTATCTTTAAACACATCGTCAGTACCACCAAACTGGCTGCTTATCGCTTTTTGGTAGTTAGCGTTGTTAGCGTTGATCTCATCTAAAGGATACAACCAGCGATGTGGTAATTTACCACCAGCGGTACCTAAACCTGTACCACCTTCGCTGAATGCCGGTAAGCCGGTACGGCGGTGGTTAAAATAGGCTTCCCAGCCAGAATTCATAAAGAACGCTACGTATTTTTGTTGTAAAATTTGGGTAAGAGCTACAGCAGGTGAAGCCAGGTTATAGCTTACATTAGCAAGAAATGTAGCATTATCTGTTGTAACGGTGCCAAGGCTTTTACCCGCCACATCAGATACCGAAACAGTTGAATTTGCGGCAACATTTAAACCAAAGTTGCTGAAAGAGGCTGCTATACCTTTATCGTACCAGGTTTTGGCATCGGCCGCTGTAAGTGCTGGCGCCCAGCCTCTGTTGATGCCTTCGGCAATGTTAAAGCTCATCTCAGGATAACCGATAAAAATAAATGGCTCGGTGGTGCTTCCTGTAGAATTACCTAAATAACGAGACGCATTAAAGAACGAGTATTTACCTGTTGCAGCCTCATTTTGTAAGGTTGATAATGCAGTACCCGGGTCAGCGCCAAGATATTTTGAAAAGTCGGCAACGTTTGTATTGGTAACCGGCGTAGCCATTAAATAGGTACGCGGATCTTTGGTAGAAGTGGTTATATCCAATACGGTTTTACCAACGTTCATAAAGTTATTGTATGAATTGCTACCGGCAGCAAAAATTGGGTACAGGTTGGTTGCATTAAACTTATAAACTACGTTATCGGCATTGCTTGCCATTACCGGGTAGTTAGCTGGATTACCAACAATTGCTGCAAACTGCGATTTGATATTTAAATCTGCATTGTCGTCGGCACGTTTGCTAAGGCTAATCAACACCCTTAATCTGTAAGTATTGATCACTTTTTGCCATTGAAGGTTAGTAAGTCCAAAAATGTCGCCGCTATCAAAGATGGCTCCAGGGCTTCCGGCCCCGGCTAAAATTGTATTGGCATCATCCAATAACTTTAACGATGCCTGGTAAACATCATGCTGTTTATCAAAAACCGGGGTTAAATACTTTATATCACCAGCCTGGCTCATTGGGATATCACCTACCCTTTGCGACAACCAGATAGCTGAGTATGCCCGAAAGAATTTAGACAGGGCAAAATATTTATTGGTATTATTACCCAACTGTGTCTGTGCCTGGTACTCTAACTGTATGGCATACTTTAATAATTCGTAACTGTGCCCGCTGTACGACCAGGTATCCTCATTGGTACCCCAGTATTTGGCGTAGTTAGAAACCTGGAACTGGTTTGATTTATTAACATCGCCAAATGGCATTTCTTCTGACCTGACCAATACGGCGGTAAGGTGGTTTACAATTAAAGAAACCGGGATAACCGAGTTTGCATTAACCGCATTGGGATTTGACGTAAGGTCGCCCTTTTGACAACCCGTGATTGACATTGTCAATACAAACGCAGCTGTGATTAATTTTAAAGCTTTCATCTTTATAAATATGTTTTATAAAATATTTTAGAATGTTACGTTAAGGTTAAAACCGTACCTGCGCGCTGTTGTGCTTTGCAGTGCACCGTTTGCAGCGGCACCACCGGTTGTACCGTCAGACGCATTGTAACCAGAAGCATATTGGTCGATATCAAAATCTTTACGCGCTGCAAAATATAGCAGGTTTCTGCCTACCAATGAGATTGATATCGCTTTAATAGCCTTGTTTTGCAGATATTTAGATGGAACATTATAACCAATCGTTACCTCTCGTAATTTGGCAAATGACCGGCTGATCATGTACATTTCATCGATAGATTTAACGTTACCGTTTAAATAACCTTGAACTGTAATAGGTGTTGTATTAGGAGCAAATGTAAGTTCGCTCATGTTAGAGATAACACCATTTTGGAATTTAGGCGTACCGCTAACAATTTTAACACCTGCACCACTTTCGTTACCCAATAGCGATGCAGTAGGTGCTTGCGTACCAACTTTGGTTGAGTTCCACTCTGCTAAACGTGCAGCGCCAATAACACCCTGAACGGTTGACAGATCACTACCACCTTGCCTTGTTGCATAGTAGTTATAATCGTAAATAACACCACCTATACGGCCATCAACCTGGAAGCTAAAGCTTATGTTTTTGTACGAAAACCTGTTATTAATACCAAAGGTAAAATCAGGATTAAGATGGCCTAATGCGCCATATACCTGACTGTTAGACCCAGTAGCCTTTAAAAGAGCACCATTCGCGTCATACACAATATTGCCGCTTCCGTCCCTTAAAAATTTAGTACCGTATACTTCATCAACCCTCGAGCCTACGGCATTGGTGTGGTTAGCATATAATGCTATATCTGTTAAACCCCCATAACCAATTTTTTGAAGTGTTTCCTTAAATGTTGAATAGTTTACATTCACATCCCATGAAAAACCATCTTTGTTGCGGAACGGCGAACCTGTTAATGATAACTCAAAGCCTGTTCTTTTGGTTGTAACCGCGTTTTGATTGCCCGCAGTGTAGGTGGTTGACGGGGCTGCCTGTATCTGGTAAATTTGCGGCCCGTTCTCGGTATAAAAATAAGTAGCATCTAAACCTAAGCGGTTATTAAGGAATTTTATATCCATACCCCCTTCATACGATAATCTGTTTAAAGGTTTTAAATTGGCGTTAGCCTTAACCGTTGAATAAGTAACTGAAGCCTGGTTATTATATAAGGTAGAGTATGCTGCTGCATCCTGGTTGGTGTAGCTTGGGCCATCGTATGAACTGTATAGTTCTGTACCATAGTTTAAAAGTGTGCTTGTAGTAATACCCGTAACTTGCTTATATGCGGTACCTACCGTTGATTGCGTTAAGCCGCTTTTTACATCTGCAAATGATGCCCTGAATTTCAGGAAGCTGATAGCATGAGGTAATTCAACATAATCAGACACCGCTGTTGAAATTGAAGCAGAAGGATAAAAAAAGCTTTGGTTACCCTTAGGCAATGTTGATAAATGATCTAAACGGCCGGTGGTATTGATATTGAAGTATTTATCGTAACCAAAATCAAATGAATAGTACCCGCTATAAACCTGCATTTTTGAATCCCAGGTGTAAGAAAGCGGAGCTTGTGAGGAGTTTGACAATACGTAAACGTTAGGCACGGCCAAGGCCCTTGTAGTACCGTAGAATGAATTATATGTAAACGTACGTGAGTTTGCGCCCGCTAAGCCAGATACTACCCATTTACCAAATGTTTTATTGTAATTCAATTGTAAATCGGTATTGTTTTCAAACAGCTTCCGGTCGTCTTCGCGGTAATCACCATACCAACCAAATTTATACCATGATGTATAGGCGTTTAAGTTAGCTGATGACGGTACCTGCTCAGTTCTCTGCTGGTTCCAGGTTGAAACCTGTGAACGCAAGCTTACATTCAAATCTTTAGTAATCTTATAGTTTAATCTTAAATAGGCATAAATATCAGTCTTATCGTGACCGCGTAACCACTTTTTGGCCATAAACCAAGGGTTATTTAACCGGCCGTACTCCTGTGCATACTGCACTAAGTCCTGAACGCCCTGGGGGCCCTTGTAAATATCTTCCAGGTCGCGTACATCGTAATCTGCAGAACCATAAACCTTAAACATATAAATGTAACTGTTTGGTCCGTAACTAACATCCGGGATGTTCGGCGTATACTGTTTGTTGAAGTTCATACTTCCGTCAACGCTCAGTTTTGGAGTAATGTTATAGCTTGAGTTAAGGCTAAAGTTATCGGAGTTTAACTTGGTATTAGGGAACATACCCTTTTGATACATGTGGGTATATGATAACCTGATGTTATAGTTTGAACCACTTGCCGAAACCGCCAGGTTGTTGGTAGATATAATACCCGTTTGTTTAAAATTGGCAAAGTTGTCTTTACCACGGGCTAACCATGGAGTTGGTGTACGTACACCTGTAACGGTATTGTAAGGGCTATCGTATTGGCGTAACAGCTGCCCTTCAAAGCGGGGGCCATATTCACCTAAGCGGTTTGCATTATCATACAAAACATCGCCCGATGGTACATAAACGTTGCTGTTATCCTTGGCCTGGTACTCATAGTGGTAGTTATTACCACGGCCATATTCAGTTTGTGCTTCAGGGGCTGCAATAAGGCCGCCTTCAAACAAGGTACTGCTATTTAGGTTAACTTCCCAGCCTTTTTTATCGTTAGTTCCTTTTTTAGTGGTGATGATAATTGCACCGTTAATACCTCTTGAACCATATAAGGCAGCGGCGTTGGGGCCTTTTAAAATCGAATATGTTTCGATGTCATCAGGGCTGATGTTCCATGTATCAGAGTTTATCGGGCTTCCATCAACTACAAAAAGCAAATCCTTGTTACCGCGTAAAACAATTTCCGGTCTGCCTAATAACTCGGCATTTGTACCAATAGTTAAACCGGCAACCTTACCGGCCAGGGAGTTGATTGGATTTGGTTCGCGGGCCTTTACCAAATCAGGACCTTTTACTTCCTGAACGCTATAACCAAGTCTTCTTACTTCTTTTTTAATTCCGTAAGCGGTTACCACAACTTCTGTTAAAGTTTTTGAATCGGTTTTCATTTGTACCGAAAGATTAGGATCGGCGCCAATTTCAAGTTCCTGTGATGTGTAACCAAGAAATTTAAAGATTAAAACCTGGCCTTTTTCAGCACCGATGGTAAAACGGCCTTCGCGACCTGTAACTGTACCAGTGGGAGTTCCTTTAATCTTGACACTCACCCCGGGGAAGGGTTGGTTATTTTCATCTAAAACTATACCCCTGATAGTTAAATTTTGGGCGTATAAGCTACTATAAGTAAATACCGAAGTAAGTACAATAAGTAACCATCGGGAAACTTTGAGTAATTTTTTTTCCATTGTTAAGTTAATTTTCCTGCAAAACTACCC
>NZ_JBFUKF010000166.1:0-11560 GCF_056400985.1 Mucilaginibacter sp. P4_G9
GACGGTAATCGACTTCGAAACGCTTTTTAAAAACATCTTATCGGCACTTAAAAGCAATATAGAAGCGCTTGATGCTACAATAGAATTTGATTTTAGTAAGTGCCCGCAAATAAGTTATATCCCGGCATATATGGAAAGTATTCTGCAAAACCTGCTTACCAACGCTTTAAAATACAGCGATCCGGAAAGGAAGCCTGTTATTAAATGCAGTACACTGAAAGACCGCAATCATATCTATCTGTTTTTTGAGGATAACGGGATGGGTATGGATATGGAGCGCTATGGTGATAAAATCTTCGGGATGTATAAAACTTTTCATCAAAACCCCGATGCCAAAGGTATTGGTTTGTTTATAACCCGTAACCAGATAGAGGCACTCGGCGGCACCATTAAAGTAGACAGTACGGTAAATATCGGTACAAAATTTACTATCAGATTTGTATAACAATAATTATACAATTAGTAGATGAAGCAAAAAAAGGTGCGAAAAACTAATCAATTTAACAGGGAAGGAGCAATCAGAAACAAAAAATTATAAGTATAGACCTTGATAGTTCAAGACCTATACTTATATAGTTTTTGTTACTCAATGTAGCTTTCCAGTATTTTAAAGCCACCTGTGGTTTCCAGTTCAACCTTATCAATGCTTTTTGGCAGCAATATACACTCGCCCATTTTAACGGGATAAGTTTCGCCATTATAAGTTACGTTATAAGCACCCTCAACACAAACGTGAATCACAAATGAGTCAAGCGAGGTGTAATCCTTTGAAGTGCTCTTATCAAAATCCAGCAAATTGGTAGTAAAGTAAGGGCAGCTTACCAATTTAACAGTCTCGTTTTTTTCGGGCTGATATTTGGTTTTATATTCAGGATAATGCTTATAATCAATGGCTGCAAGGGCTTCCTGGGTATGCAGTTCGCGTTTGTTTCCATGGTCGTCAACCCTGTCGAAATCATAAATACGATAGGTTATATCTGATGTTTGCTGTATTTCGGCAATTAATAAACCCTTACCAATAGTATGTACACGGCCGGCAGGTAAAAAGAAAACATCACCGGCGGTTACATCTTCCTTATTTAAAATATCCATGATATGGCCGCTGTTCAGCTTATCGAGGTAAGTTTGCTCGTCCAGTTCCTGATTGAAGCCGGCAATCAGTGTCGATCCGGGATCGGTTTCAATAACATACCACATTTCAGTTTTACCGAAGGAATTGTGGCGTTTTTTGGCCAATTCATCATCAGGGTGCACCTGGATTGAAAGATCGTCATTGGCATCAATAAACTTCACCAGTAACGGGAAAATATTACCAAAATGATCATAGACCTTTTTACCAACCAGTTCCTCCTTATATTGTTCCAATAAACTGGCAAGTGATTCACCTTCCAGGGCTCCGCCTGCAACTACAGATACATCAGATTTTACGCCCGATATTTCCCAGGTTTCGCCGCAGTTTGGCAAATCGCCAAAATCTTTATGCAGATAGGTTTTGATTTTTTGACCACCCCATATCTTATCTTTGTATATGGTTTTAAATTTTAATGGATATAATGCCAACATCGTGTAAATTTTAACCGCTAAGTTAAAAGTTAAATTAAAAAAGCCCTAAATAACTTTCGAACATAATTGATTGGAGTAAATAAGGATTGTTGATTTATTTCTAATGTTTTTAAATTCAAACATCCCCGAAACAAAATAAGCCGCCCCTTTTTGAGACAGCTTATTTTGTTTTATATGCCAAATAACTTAAAAGTCGCTTAGCAGGTCCAGTTTTTTATTATTGTATTCTTCCTGCGATATCAAACCATTATCGAAAAGGGTTTTCAGCTTCTTCAATTTTTCAGTAAGCTCATCAGGCTTTGGCGTTTCATGAACTATTGGGGCAGGGGCCTGAGGTACAACCGGGGCTGGTGCCGGAGGTTGTGGAGCAGCTACAGGTGCTTGCGCAGCGTACACCTGTTGCGCGGTTGAAGCATGTGCTGCAGCCGGATTTTCAAATTGAATAGAGCCAGACTCCGCACGTTTTTGTTCCAGATCGCGCAGGCGGCGGGCTTCACGCTCAACCTCTTTACGTTCTTGGGCATATTGGTATAATTTACGGCCTTGTATTTTAGGCAGGTAATCAACAGCCATCTCGGCACCGTTGGTGGTTTTTACACTGAATATGGCGCCAATTATCTCTTCCTTGGTGTATACATCAACAATATCCTTCCACACAAAATCAACAAACTTTATAGAAAGGCCAAGATTTGCCGGGGTAAAAAACAATATACGTTTGTTGGTTATGGCTATGCAATCAGGAAATAAATTTACCAATGGTTTTTTCTGAACAGCAATATATATTACCTCTTCACCAGAAGAAAGCAGGTCGACCAAACGGGAATAAACTTTTTCAACCGTTTTTGGATCTTGTTCCTCGTTTAAAAATTTCTCAATCATGTTATTAGCATTTATGATGCCCGCAAAAATAATGATAATACTTCAATTGCCTATAAGTTTTAAGCAATCAGCAAATTACAACCCCGTATGTCGCTTTGATCAAACCTTCCTAACACTTCAAACGAGCCATCAGCATAGGTTTTACCCAGGTCCTGTGTGGCAATGAACGCGCAGGAATTAATATTAGCCAGGTCCATCACATTGATCCCACCGGTTTTACCAGTGGCTAACGTACTTATAGGGTCGTTGGTATCGCGTATGACGATCTTCATCCAGGGTGGGCATTCAAAAATACCCTCGCCTTTTGAATAGGCCTGTGAAAGTAATTCGGTCATACCGTACTCGGAGTGAATGGCGCCAACCCCAAATCCTTTGCATAAAACTTCGTGGAGTTCCTCACGGATCATTTCTTTACGCCGGCCTTTCATCCCCCCGGTTTCCATCACAATAAGTCCGGGGAAATTAATATGGTAATTCTCAATAAAATCAAGCAGGCCAAAAGTAACACCAATTAATAGGGTAGGCTTTTGGGCATCCTGTTGTTTTTTAAGCTGATGATAAAGCTCATCATGGTTATACAAAAAGAAGCCACTATCCGGGTTGCAGGATAGTTTGATGAGCTCATCAACCATATAAATCAGCGATGAGCCTTCCCGCTCCAGGTAGGATGGCAGCAGGGCCAGCACGGTATAATCTTTTATGTCGCCATAAAACAATTTAAACGCATTTTTAAAACTATCCTCATACCAGGTTTTATCGGTTACATAATGGCTGCTGGTTACCATCCCGGTAGTGCCCGAGCTGGTGAACGTCACCTCAACGGGTGCATTTATGCTGAGCACCCGGTGCGATTTAAAGAACTCTATAGGTAGAAAAGGGATTTGATCTGCAGTGGTAATTTTTGTGGGGTTGATTTTTAACCCTGTAATAAATTGCTTGTAAACGGCGCAGTTTTGGGCCTGGTATTTAAAAATCTGCAGTGCCGCTGCTTCAAACTGCGCTTTGTTATCTATTGAAAATACCTGTTGTTTATTAGGGAGACTCATTTAATGCAAAGATAGGTAAATGTGCAGATGTGCAAGTTTCAGATTTGTAGATTGCCCGACCCGAAATAGAATTAAAGAATTAACCGGATTTAAAAATTCTTTAATGGGGATTCATATACAAATTCTAAAAGTTCTTTAATCCGGAGGATTTGGTTCAGACAAAATCTCCGCAAGTTCCGGGTTTTAAACCGCTCCGGATAACTGCACTTTTGAGTTGTAATAAAATAACATTATGAACAAATTTAAAATAGTACCGCTTTCAAAAGCCTTGGTTCAACAGATAAAAGCAAACATGACCGATGATTTTGATAACCCGGTTGTGGAACAACTGGCTACGGGGCTGGGACCCTGCCGGATATCCTTAAAGCCATTTAATAAGGGTGTTGATAAGCGTTTGTTATTTAAGCATTCGCCTTTTGAGGTAGAGAATGCTTATAACCAGCCCGGCCCGGTATTTGTAAATGCAGCGGATGTGGATGAGTACAGTGGTGTATTTCGTTTCCCGCCGGAGATTAAGGCTAATAAACAAAGTTTTCCGTTGTCGCTCATTGGTTATAATTGCGATCAGATGATGGTTTTAACCCAGCTTGTTGGCGATGCGGATGTTGATGAACTAATAGGTGAGATTTTTGATAAACATCCGGAGGTTGAATACTTACATGCCCGTAATGCACAGGCTTGTTGTTTTATCTGCAAAGTTGAACGGGTGTAAAGTCATGGTTAAATAATTTAATTGTCAAACACCTGCACGTTTTATGAGTTGGTTACGTTAATTGTTAACATTGCATTTTAACTAACAGACCCCAATGAAAACATTGAAATTTTTAAGATTTCCGTTGATATTAAGCCTTTTTTTTGTGCTGGTATCGGCAAAGGCCGCTGATAAAGAAACGGAAAGAATACACAGTTCGGCCAACGTATTGAAGGATTTTAGCCAGATGAAGGAGAGTATTCCCAAAGAGTTAATAAAGGAGTACGAAGGCATTGTCATTATCCCGAAACTGATCAACGCGGGTTTTGGAATTGGCGGCAAGCGGGGCAAAGGAATAGCTATGGTAAAGCTGGCCGATAGCAAATGGAGCGACCCTGTGTTTGTAACCCTTACAGGTGGCAGTGTAGGTTTCCAGATAGGTGTACAATCTGTCGATCTGGTTTTGGTGTTTCGTCATAAAGATGTGTTAACCAAAATCAAAAAAGGTAATTTTACCATCGGTGGCGACATATCTGCAGCGGCAGGCCCGGTTAACAAAAACAAATCTGCTACTACAGATTACAAAATGGAGGCCGAGATCTACTCTTACTCACGTAGCCGGGGTTTGTTTGCCGGTATTAGTGTCAATGGTTCGGGCCTGGCTATAGATAATATATCAAACAGCAATTTTTACGGTAATGACGATTCATCGCAGGATATTTTTGCCTCCGCAAAAAATAATTCCGATGCTGTTAATGTGCTGAAAGAAACATTAGCCGGTTTTTAAAGTGCTAAAAAAGGCGTGTATTTTAAGTAATACTTGCTATCAATCACAACTTTCAGATAATTTAAAAACAACGGTGAGTTTTTAAGGTTGAATATTTAATGGTAATAATTGTAATTAAATATTTGACCCCATGAAAGCACTGAAATTTTTAAGGGTTCCGTTAATACTGAGCCTTTTCTTTTTGTTGATCTCTGCAAAGGGAGATAAAGAAACAGAACGTTTACATAATTCGGCCAATGTGTTAAAAGAGTTTGGCAAAATGAAGGAGAGCATACCCCGTCAATTGTTACAGGAGTATGAAGGTATCATCATTATTCCTAAACTGATTAATGCAGGTCTTGCTATTGGCGGCAAGCGCGGCAAAGGTGTAGCTATGGTTAAATTAGCTGATGGAAAGTGGAGCGATCCCGTGTTTGTTACGCTTACAGGTGGTAGTTTTGGCTTACAGATAGGGGTGCAATCTGTCGATCTGGTTTTGGTGTTCCGCCATAAAGGCGTGCTTACGAAAGTAAAAAACGGCGATTTTACTATTGGTGGCGATATATCGGCAGCTGCCGGTCCGGTTGGGCGTAGCTCCACTGCTAACACCGATTATAAACTGGAAGCCGAGATATATTCCTATTCGCGCAGTCGTGGTTTATTTGCCGGGATAACTATCAATGGCTCAAACCTGGCTATTGATAAAACGGCCAACGCCAACTTCTATGGCCATAACAATTCATCAGCAGATATTTTTGCTACGTCGAAAAACAAATCTGAAGCTGTTAGTGTACTGAAAGAAACTTTAAGATCACTATAATAAACCTGCCCATGCGAATGCCCGTCAGCAATGCCGGGCATTTTTTTGAACTTATTTTTCGAGCGCTTTTTTCAATAACAAGCCCGACAGCGCCGCAAACCCCGCAACCAAACCGCCAACAATGCCGCTGATCACCAGTATAAACCCCCAGGAGGGCAAATGGAAAAGTTCGGCTATTCGTTTAACCAACAGGTGGTCGTTGGGAATACTTTTGAAGAGGGCTAAAACTATCCAAACAATAAACACTGCGCCAAACCCGGATATAAAGGCCTGCCCAGGTGTTTTGCCCGCAAAAAAAGCGGCAAAAAAAGCCGCGATAGCCACTACCCACCAGGGTAAAAAGAAACCGCTTGCAAATGAAAGTATGAGTATAATAAGAAATAACATAGTTTTTATTTTTTGTTACTGATAGTTAAGGTTGTTTTGATGCGATTTGATTTTTCATCCGGCGATTGCATAAAAAGCAATTCTTTAAGCTGCCCGTTTTGCCAGGTTTTTAACATATCATCATAAAAAAAGCTACCAGGGTTGCCGCTTTCTCCACCGGGTAAAATGCCATAGCCCTTTACAATAGGCCCCATTTGTACTACCATGCGCCATGATGGACCGTGCCCGTTGTTCAAAGCGTTAACCGTAGTGCCTGTTCCACCTGATTCAAAATTACCCGAACTTAGCGCTTCCTGGCCGGTTAAGTGCGAGATCTCCATTTTTTTAACCAGCCCCCATTGCCACCTCTTACCTGGTTTTCCGTATTGGCGGGTGAGGCTGTCAATAACACTGGTAAAAGCCTGGTTAATAATATCGGCACAGTTTTCCTTTGCAGGAGTATGGATATTATCAAACCATTTTGAACCCGGTTCTTTCTGGATGAGTTGTTCGGTTCGATCCATCGAAGGATAGTTGGTCTGCAGGTCTTTACCGGCAAAATCATCGCCCCAGATCATATTATAAATTTTCAACCACCAGGAGTTGAAAATGGTAGCGCCTGTTGAATTTATTGAAAAGTTATTATCCCAGGTTTTTACCATATTTAATGCAGCCAACTGGGTTTGGTCCAACTTGGATGCATCAATATAACTGAGCAGTACCGGTAAATTATCGTGTGCCCGGACGCTGTATACATCTGTTTGCAAAATGCGCATACTATCAATGGTAGCCTTTTGCATTAGACTAAGCCTGTCATTAATGCGCTTACCGCGCTGGTACGGCGCAAACGACCAGTTGATATAATAAGGATAAGTTTGATCTGTTGAGGATTGATTGGCGGAGCTCACAAATCCTCTCGGTGGATTTTTAACGGTGGGGTTCTGGTCAAAAGGGATCCAGCCATGCCAGTCGTTTGCAGCGTCGCTTCCATCCAAAATAAATTTACCCTGATCTTTAAACTTCAACGGGAATTTACCGTTAGGTGTAATAGCGATATCATTATCCCTGCTGGCAAATACAAAGTTTGATGCCGGGGCATTAAAATAAGTGAGCGCCTTGCGATAATCATCATAGTTTTTACCCTTGTTCAGGATGTACATGGTCATCAGTTCGTCCGATTCATCATGGGCTATCCATCTCAGGGCATCGCCGACAGGAACAAAATCGGGAGTGTGAGCTGTTATTTTACTTTTATCCTCATAAACAACCGGCCCGTGATGGGTATAAATAACAGTGTCATATAATGGTTTTTGCCCGCGGATATTGATCACTTCAACCCTCCGGCTGGTTTTGTTCCATTGATTATTGTACCAGTATTCGTTCTTTTTATCATCCTTAAATTTAACCTGGTACCAATCAAGCACATCAGCATCAACATTGGTAATGCCCCAGCTGATGTTATTATTGAAACCGAGGATAACGCATGGCGCACCGGGCAAACTCACACCGTAAACATTTACACCAGGAGCGGAAAGCTGCACCTGGAACCAAATGGATGGATAGGTAAGATTCAAATGCGGATCGTTCGCTAAAATGGGATAACCGTTGGCTGTTTTGCTGCCGGCAACCGCCCAGTTATTACTGCCAATGCCTTCTTCTTTTACTACCCGTTTTGCGTTAGCATTCATCGAAGCTAAAAAACTGGCTGATGGTTTTGGGATAGGCAAGGGTTTAAAACTCCATTTGGTGCCCGCCGGGATAATGGGGTCTTCCCTGAAGGGATAATCAGGAAACAGATCATTAGTAGCGTTGGCGCCAAACCGTTTCAAAATGTTGCTCATCRCAAATTCGTTTGATCCTCCAGCCAATGTCTCTGACATTAGCTTTAATAAAAATGCGCAGTTGATAGGTTTGAAATCTTCAGGGGCATAATCCAACAGCTTAAATTCAAGCGGGTATTGCCGCGGTCCAAGCTGATGTATGTAAGCATTTACACCAGCAGAATAAGCTGTTATCATTTCAGCTATCGGCTTATCGCGCATCATGGCTTTCAGCGTTTTTTCGGCCCCGTAAACCATGCCCATACGACGATGGTAACGATCTATCTCTAATGCCCGCGCGCCGGCAATCTCTGCCAGCCTGCCTGCAGCGCTACGGGTTTGGATGTCCATTTGCCAAAGGCGATCGGTTGCCGTTACATAACCCTGGGCATAGTACAGGTCATGTTCGTTTTGGGCAAATATGTGGGGGATACGGTTCTCGTCATACTTAATGGTTACTTCAGCCTGAAGCCCCGGCAGGTTTAATGTGCCGGCAGTTAAGATATTCTTGCTCTCGGCATTTTGCCAAAAACCATCCGCCGGACTTAAAAACTTGCCCAGGGGGGGCACCGAACCAAATTTTGTTTGTAAGGCCCAAATAAGGGTCAATGTAAAGGCAATGGATAAAAATGCTTTTATAAACTTCATTAGTGTGAGGTATAATGCCTATAAAGTTAAGGTTTTAATATACTTCTTCAAGCTTTGGTTTGCGCTTCCTGTAATGTTTTTTACGGGGTTTGTTTTCGAGGCTATCAGGCTTACTTTTGTGGTAAGCCGGCTTCTTTTCGCGCCGATACTCCCAGGGTGCGGTAGGATCAGGATCGGCCCAAAGCCCGAGTTTGTTTTCGCGGGCCTGCAATTCGTATCCTGCCAATTCAGCATTTTGTGAATACTGTTTATACTGCCAGGCAAAGCCATTTTTCACCAAAGCATAATTTACGTTGGTGCCATCTTCTAAAATTACCAGGGCTACAGTGCGGCCATAACGGTCATGCACGTTGCCTACCAGTTTTACGTACCTGGCAAAGCAAATATCGGATGTAAATTTTTTAGCAGCCTGTCCAAATGCCTGCGTTTTCTCGGGACAATCAACCTCGGCCAGCCTTACAGTCATTTCCTGGTTATCACTGCTGAGTAAACCAAGGGTATCACCATCTTTAATTTTTACAACTTTATAAAGGTTATCCGGTTTACGGTTACAACCCCACAGGGAAAAAAGGATAATGACAAGGAGGGAGGTGGAATACTTTTTGAACATCTGTTACAAATGTGCAGATTTCAGATTTCAGATGTGCAGCTGATGCATGGATTTTTTTGATTTTTTGTTTGACCCGGGAATTTTGTCTGAACCGGAATTTATCGAATTTACGAATTTTTGGAATTCTGACAATTCCTTAATTCTATGAATTCCGGTTCAGACAATAATCAGACAAAGCCATCTGCGCATTTGAAATCTGCATATCTGCACATCAATCCTCATGCAGACTCACCACATTCCCATCGGGATCTTTGATGTTCAGGAATTTTCCCCATGGGGTTTCATCTACTTTGCCAAGCTGGATACCTTTTGCGGTGAGGTCTTCTATATCGGCATTAAGGTCATCGGTTTTAATAACAAATCCACGGGTGCTGCCGGCCGGCATTTCTGGAAACCAGTTTACCAGCGTAATAGAAACTGCCGAGCCCGGGTAAGCCATCTGGATCCACTGCGATTGGCCGGGACCGAAAGGGGCCTCAACCAGGACTTCGAAGCCAAGTTGCAGGTAAAACTCTTTTGCTTTTACCTGGTCGGTAACCGGGATAGAAATAATTTCAATTGCTTTCATGTTATTTGGTTTTATGTTTTTGGTTTAAAGGTTCATGGCGTCGACTTGCAGGTTATTCAAGTTTATAGGTAACTTATGGGTTATGCAAGTTTTTTTATTCTTTTTCGATCGCCGTTTAACTCGGTTTTGTAGTTCTAAAAAATCAATAATATCCGGTGTCAAAAGGTTAATTTAGTATTAAGGTTCAATTGGTTATATTCATAGTTTGATAAGCATATTTCATAAAATCATGTTGACAAGTGATGATCAGTTTTATGGTAACCTGCGGGTTAACAACATCCCGCTTGGCGAGCTTTTTATTAAGGACGATCTGTTTAAGGATGTACCAGATGATTGGCACATTATTATTACAGATATTAAAAGTTCAACCCTCGCGGTGCTTGCGGGCGGTTCTCAAAATGTAAACCTTATCGCCACGGGCAGCATCGTTTCGGTGCTTAATATTGCTTTAAAAAATCATATAACTGTTCCGTTTTTCTTTGGCGGTGCCGGGGCAACTTGCCTGGTGCCCTCCTCAATTATTAATGATGTTATGAGTGCCTTGCTATTGTACAGGGACAATACAATGACCAATTTTGAAATGGAGCTGCGTACTGGTACCGTAGCTGTGAAAAAGGTTTATGAGCAGGGGTATAAACTGAGGATAGCCAAATTCTGCATGTCCGAGGCATTTTCAATTCCCATTGTTTTGGGCTACGGTTTAAGCTTTGCCGAAAAAACGATTAAAGGAAATGACAGTAAACCTGACTACGCCGTCCAATTAGAGGAGCTTGACCTGACAGGGATGCAATGCCGCTGGGATGCAATTGCCCCGCCGCAAAACACCCATGAGGTAATTTCATTGTTAGTTGTGGCATTGCATGAAGACCAACAGCCCGATGTTTTCAGAAAAGTCATTTGCCATATCGATGAGATCTATGGCGATCCAAAAAAGAGACAACCCATTTCGGTAGCGAAGCTCAGGCTTAAAATAACTGTTGACAGAATTGAGACCGAAATACGTGTGAGAATGGGAAAGGTCCGCTTTTTTGAACTGATGCAAACCTGGCTTACTAATTTATACGGGTTTATTTATTTCCGAACGGAAAAAGGAAAGCACTATTTGAATAAACTGGTCGAAATGTCGGATACGCTGGTGATAGACGGGAAAATAAATACGGTTATAACCGGTACATCATTTCAACGCAAAGCATTGCAGGATGCTTTAAATAAATTGGAAAATAATGGTGAGTTGTATTATGGATTTCATGTAAGCCGCGAATCGGTAATGTCATGTTATGTAAGGGATTGGGACGATGGTCACATCCATTTTGTAGACGGGGCCGATGGTGGATATACCATGGCAGCCAAATTGATAAAGGCCAAACTGAATAAATGAGTGAGAAGAATGTGTAAAAGGCTATCAACCTCATTACAGCAAATAAATCAACGGCCTGAATTACCTTAATGGAACTTTATTGTTATAACTTTGTTGTAGCTTAACATTGTTATAACATACCTCGATATGAGTAAGTTCACTATACCCGATAAAGTACTGTACGTATGCACCGGCAGTAAATGCGGCAAAAGGGGCGGCAAGGAGATGTACAAACTGGCCAAAGCATACATTAAACATTATCATGGTAAGGAAGAAATTGAAGTGATAGAAACAGAATGTACCGACAGGTGCAAATTTGCCCCGGTTTGCAGTATTCAACCCGGCAACACCTGGTTAAGTGAATATAAGGCGAAGGATGTATTGAAACTGATGGATTTGATTGAATAGGAGGACAGACCCCTCTAA
>NZ_JBFUKF010000167.1:0-11511 GCF_056400985.1 Mucilaginibacter sp. P4_G9
CTTTACAAGTAAAATAAATTCTGAAATTCGGTGAATTCCGGTTCGGAAAGATGCGTTAGGGATAGCAGTGGCTACCGGCCTGAGCGCTATGCCTGCTGGCGTATGAACGGATAGCCCGGCCCGCAGGGAACGCCATGTTGGATAACGGATTAGTAGAGCAAGGGCCGATAGAGCAAGGATAAAAGACAAAGGACAAAGACGCAGACATATTGGCGAATAAATTCTTCGCTGCACCCGGGATAACAAACTATAGTGAAACAAAAGTATATTGCGATAAAAATTATATGATACAAACATGCAGCCCAAGATGGGATTCCGGTTGCTTGTTTTTTAGAAAAAACTAACACAATTAAACAATTTAAACCCCCATTATGAATAAATTTTCAACCATTGATTACGTCATTTTCGTAATCTATTTTGTTGTGGTATCCAGCTACGGTTACTGGGTATACAGCCGCAAAAAAAAGGCCAGTATATCGGCCAGCCATGACTTTTTCCTGGCCGAAGGCTCACTTACCTGGTGGGCTATCGGTGCTTCGCTTATCGCATCAAACATTTCGGCCGAGCAATTTATAGGCACCAGCGGACAGGGTTTTGCTGTCGGCCTGGCGGTTGCAGCTTATGAGTGGGTTGCAGCTATCGCTCTTATTATAGTGGCGGTATGGTTTGTACCGGTGTACCTCAAGAATAAGATATTTACCATGCCGCAGTTTTTGCATACGCGGTACAACGAAACAGTAAGCTTTGTGATGGCCATTTTTTGGCTGTTTTTGTACGTGTTTGTTAACCTTACCTCGATACTTTACCTGGGTGCACTGGCCATTAACAGCCTGGCAGGCGGCGGCTACCTCCATGAGATTATTATCGGGCTGGCTATTTTCGCTTTGTTTATAACACTTGGCGGTATGAAAGTTATCGGCTTTACCGATGTTATCCAGGTGCTGGTATTGGTTGTAGGCGGTTTGGCAACTACCTATATCGCCCTTACTTTGGTGAGTGAGCATTTTGGTTTAGGCAAGGATGCCATGGCCGGCTTAAACGCCATGTTTAAAGATGCGCCGGAACACTTTAAAATGATGATGGCCAAGCCCAAAGCCGGAGCTTCGCAAAAAGAAATCGATAAGTACCTGGCACTACCGGGCATTGCCATGTATTTTGCGGGTCAGTGGATTGTGAATCTTAACTACTGGGGCTGTAATCAATACATTACCCAACGCGCTTTGGGTGCCGATCTTAAAACTGCACGTACCGGGATATTGTTTGCCGGTTTAATGAAACTGGCTATGCCTATCATTGTAGTGTTACCGGGTATTGCAGCATATGTATTGTACAAAAATGGCGGCCTGCAACAGGAAATGGCATCGGGCGGGCATTTCAACTCTGACAATGCCTATTCGGCTATACTGGGCTTTTTACCTACCGGGTTAAAAGGGCTTTCTGTTGCAGCACTAACGGCCGCTATTGTGGCTTCGCTTGCAGGTAAGGCTAATAGTATCAGCACCATTTTTACGCTGGATATTTACAAAAAGCACATGGATAAAGAGGCCACCGAAAAGAAGATGGTTATTGTAGGCAAGCTGACTATCCTGGCTGCCCTGATCTTCTCCATTATACTTACCTGGAAAGACCTTTTGGGTATTGGCGGCGAAGGCGGCTTTACCTTCATCCAAAAATATACCGGCTTTATCAGTCCGGGGATATTTGCCATATTCATATTGGGCTTCTTCTGGAAACGTACTACCGGCGCGGCGGCTATCGCGGGGATCCTTACAGGTTTCGGCATGTCGGTATTGTTTAATAATTATGCACCGGCATTATTTGGTCACGAAACATTGCTGTATACCGCCTTCCCTAATGGCAAGGGTGGTTACGAAATTCCGTTCCTGATCTGTATGGGCCTGTCGTTCATGTTCACCATTATAGTAATGGTAGCTATCAGCTTTGCCGGACCGAAAGTGAACCCGAAAGCATTTGACATACCCCGCAGCATGTTTAAGGTAGATAAATCAACCCTGGCATTAATTATAATAACCCTTTTATTACTTACCGCACTTTATGTTAAGTTCTGGTAATATATAACAGTACAATAAAACTTTTAGGTTTACATTATATTTGATTTAGTCTCCCGGAGTGATTACCGGGGGACTTTTTTTGTATCGGGATGCTCCACAGGGGCACCTTTATAACCTTTGTCTTAACTGATGTCAGCTATCAAACCGGCTAATCAATTCACCTCCAAAAACAGCCCTGATAACCAATAAATTGTGAATAAATAATTCTATCTGCACCTTGCCTGATGCTTTATAATATGCTAACTTGGTATAGCTTAACATAGTTTACAGCTAAACGAGATTAAGCCTCAAATTAACATCAAGTTAAACCTAAATCCTTTCTTGTATGATCATCAATCCAGGATTAATAGAGAGCCTTATCTTTAAAAAATTCCAGCAAACGTTGCGTTTCACACAGGATTCCCCGGTTTTTCCTGATGTTTGGCTTGCCTATTTTGAACAAGGTAAACAGCTCAAAAAAAGCCGGGTAGACCTCATTTTAACACCCCATAAAAATTCCTCGGCCTCAGAATTATTCAGTGCATTGTCTCAAAATTTGCTGCGACAGGGAAAGCCGGAGGAAACAAACGGATGGCAACTGGCAACCAGTGGAGAATCTGTAGTAGCCTGTCTTACTTTTGAAGAACTAATATTGGTTGCTTTACCAATGACACAGTGGTGGCAAACTTACCTGTTTAAGCAGGGCATACCAACCGAAGATTATTATTGGCTTATCCGGCTTATAGGTGCAATTTTGTTATCGGCAAATACAAAAGAAACTCAAAGCGATAACCCTGTTGAAATAAAAGAAGAATTTGAAAATGCTTTTCATGCTTATTTTGATGAATTTAAACCATTTGAAATAAAAGCACCCATTACCCTATGGGCTATAAATCGCAACAGACGCGCAACTTTAACCATTGAAAGATCGGTGCCGGCAACCAAAGCTGATGCCGGCCGACGTTTATTTGAAATTGATGGTTCGGGGATTGCCTGGGCCGTACTCGATTCTGGTATTGATGCCCGTCACCCGGCCTTCAGAAAAACAGATGTAACCACAAAAAAACCTTATGATAATGCTTTAGGCGACAAAACAGACAAATTCTCAAATCATACCCGAATAGTAGCCTCCTATGATTTTACAAGGTTCAGAAAAGTGCTTGCAAGCATTCATAAGCAATATGCCTTTAACAAACCACGGCATATTCCTTCGGCCATCAGATCATCTGGCAACAGCAATGATGCCGGACTTTCAACTAACGAGGTTATGGACTTTGTTAAAGAAATAGACAATGATCTTAGAAACGGCAGGCTCCTGGATTGGTCGGTTATTGCCCCACTGTTGCGGATTCCGCATAATATCCTGGAATATTACCCGCCGGTACACCCACATGGCACCCATGTAGCAGGTATTATAGGTGCAGGCCTAAAAGATGAAACTACCATGCAAAACATCATAGGGATGTGCCCGGGGATAGACCTTTATGATATCAGGGTAATGGATGATTCCGGATCGGGAGAAGAATTTAATATCCTGGCGGGCATACAATTCATTAGATGGATGAACAATCAAAGGGATGAACCGGCTATACATGGTGTTAACATGAGCTTTTCGATGGTGCATGAGGTGGCCAGCTATGCCTGCGGGCAAACCCCTGTTTGCACCTGCTGCGAAAAGCTGGTTAATGAAGGCACCGTTGTGGTTGCAGCAGCAGGTAACCTTGGACAAGCATTATTTCAAAGCCCCGATGGCAGTTCAAGTGCAGGATTCCGGATGGTAAATATAACAGACCCAGGAAATGCCGAGCTGGTTATTACGGTTGGGGCAACTCATCGCAACAGGCCGCACAACTATGGTGTTTCCTATTTTTCGAGTAAGGGTCCAACAGGCGACGGAAGGCTAAAGCCCGACCTTGTTGCCCCGGGAGAAAAAATTGTTTCAACCAGTATAGATAACCGCATGGAGCGAATGGATGGAACTTCTATGGCTGCTCCTCATGTCTCGGGTGCAGCTGCGCTGATATTAGCCAGGCATCGTGAACTTATTGGCCAGCCGGCAAAAGTTAAACAGGCATTGTGCAAAACAGCTACCGACCTTGGCCGGGAAAAGTACTTCCAGGGTTGCGGCATGGTTGATGTGCTGCGGGCCATCCAATCAGTTTAAAAATCAGTTTGTCATTACCTAAATCACATCTCATATGCTTTTCAGTTTAGAAGTTCTTGAAGCTAAATATGGTGATTGCCTGATGCTTCATTTTGGCGACCCTAATGATCCAAAATCTATATTAATTGATGGCGGCCCGCCGGGAGTTTACACAAAAACACTGAAGCCCCGCCTTATGGCAATCAAAGCAAAGCTTACCGGCGATGAACCATTGCCCCTGGCCATGGTAATGATAAGCCATGCTGATGAGGACCATATACAGGGAATTATTGACCTCACAGATGCCATGACGGATAAATTATCTGAGCAGGAGCAACAGGATTTTATTATTGATAATTTTTGGTTTAACAGTTTTGATGACATTATCGGGAACCAGCAGATACCAATCATTAAAGATTTAAAGACTTCTGCACACGCAGCAGATATAAGCTCTTTACAAATACCTGAACTTGATAATGCCCCCGAACATATTGTTGCTGTAATAGCCTCCACAGGCCAGGGAAGACATATCCGCGATAACATTGCCAAATTAAATCTATCTGTTAACGCGCCCTTTAAAAAACTTAAACCGGGTAATACAAAACTTGTACGCGGCGATACCAAAACTAAAAGTTTGCACATGGGTAATCTGGAAATCATCGTAGTACACCCCACTGCCCAACGATTACAGCAACTGCAGGTACAGTGGGATAAAGACCTTAAAAAAGCAGCCAAAGCAAAAAGCAAGGAAAAAAGCAAGCAGATCATCGTTTCGAGCCTAATTGATAATGATAAGTCGCCGTTCAATTTATCCAGCATAGTTTGCCTGGTTAAGTTTGGGGATAAAAAAATGTTGCTTACCGGTGATGGACGGAGCGATGATATATATGCCGGCTTAAAACTAAATGGACTGCTTGATGAGCATGGCAAAATACACATTGATATACTGAAAATGCCGCATCATGGGAGTAAAGCAAATATGACCCCGGATTTTTTAATGAACGTAACTGCGGATCATTATGTAGTATCGGCCAATGGTAAATTTAATAATCCCGATCAGGAAACATTGGATATGATGAACCAGGTTGTAAAAAAGGGAATTCTGCATTTAACCAACCATGACGGGGAACTGGGACTTAAAAAAAAGATGGATGATTTTGTAAAAAAACTAAGCAATGGCAATCCTTTACAGGTAGCGTTCCGGGATGAGGCCAGCTTATCATTTATCATTAACTTAGAAGACAAAGTCAATTTTTAACGACACCTACCGCCAGATTAAATTGTGACTATTTCAGTTACGACAAATCCACAACATCGTTAATCTTGTTATGGATTTGGTATACTATGCCATCCATTTCGTTAACGCATACTTTTAACAGTTCAAAAATTTCCTCTTTTTCTTCCTCGTTGTCGGCTATATCCACCAGGGTCATGAGGCCAAGCATGGTGGCTACTGGTCGTCTTATCTCGTGYGAGCTCATCCATGCCACCTCCTTCAAAAACTCATTTTGCCGTTTAATTTCCTGTTCTTTTTCTTTTCTTAGGGTGATGTTTTGATAAACTGCGATGTAACCCAAATAGTTACTGTGATCATCAAACACAGGGGTTAATTCAATCGAAACCCATAAAGGCAACTTAAATTTGGTATTGATCACCAGGTCAACCGAAAAAGCTTCGTGCATTCTTTGCTTTTCATACATCCTGCTAATTTCGTCCTCATCCATACCTGGCTCCCTTAAATGCTCAAAGGGGTCCCGGCCTTCCATTTCTGCAAAATTAAAGCCAGTAATATCTTCAAATGCTTTATTGATCCGTTGTACCCGGTTTTTAGGGTCGGTTACAATAATCATGTTGTTAACCCGGGTAATAATATCGGCCAGGCGCTTATTTTCCTGGGTCGACCGTTTAAGCGCATCTATATCCTTAATTACGCCTATTAACCTCGTGGGCTCTTTTTGTTCATTGTAAATAAAATACCCCTGGTCCATAATATATTTATAATGACCGTTACCACAATTCACCCGGTACTCGCATTCCCAGTTTGTTTTTCCTTCACTTTTTATTTTATGCTGACTTTCTTTAACCCCGGCAACATCATCAGGGTGAATTAATCCGCGCCACCATTCCAGGCAATACTCAATCTGGGCATATGGAATGTCAACAAGTTGGGTTAAACTGGTGTTGTAAATAATATGATTGCTCACGATGTTAAGATCATAGATAACATCTTTTGTGGCCTGGGCAACCAGCTCATATCTTTCTACAGCTTCTTTAAGCTTAGTATCCTTTAATTTATCCTCCGTTATATCCGAAAAGTAAATCGCGACCCCATCATCTGTTGGATAGGCTGCCAGGCGAATCCATTTTTTTAGCACGAGAGAATACTCTTCCTGCCTTACAATCACCCTTTCTTCCAGCGCTTTCTGATAGTAGGGATATAAGCGGTTCATTTCTTTCGGGAACAGGGTAAAAATACTTTCTCCTACAATATTTGTAATCTTTGCATCAACCAGCTTCCTGAAAACCTGGTTAATGCGTGTGATATTCATATCAAAATCCAAAGCAAAAAAAGCATCGCTAATGCTATTCAAAGTATTTTCCAGGCTGTACAGGTATTTATTCCTTTCCATTTCCAATTGTTTCAGCTCGGTAATATCCTGCATCGAACCAATTAGTTTTAAAGGAGTAGGGTATTCTTCGTCTAACCGGGCAAGCTGTCGTACATAACGGGTTTCGCCGTTTAGTGCTACAATGCGGTGCGTAATGTCCATCGTTTTACCTGTACTAATGAGGTCTTCCAACCCCCTTATCATCATTGGCCTGTCTTCGGGAAATATATGCTCCACGTAAATATCAAAAACCTCGCGCCCGTCGTCTTTACTTACACCGGTAAGCATGTACAATTCATCAGACCATGCCAGTTTTTGAGTTCCAGGAAAATACTCCCATCCCCCAACTTTCGACATCATTTGCGTTTCCCTTAATTTTCTTTTTCCGCCCTGCAGGTCCTGGTTTATTTTCTCTAATGTTTGTTCAAATATCACCCGCTCGGTCATATCCTTTATCATAACCAGTATATTTGGCTGGTTGTTAAAGATGATCTTATGCGATGTTATACTCACATAAATGAGGGTTCCATCTTTTTTAACATGCCGCCAAGTACCATTTAAATTCAAATCCCCTGCAGGCCGTTTTGCCGGTTCTCCATTTTTGGGATCATCCTGCGGTCTGATGTCGAGGATACTTTTTGTTAAAAACTCATCTTTGCTATATCCGTAGGCATTAATGGCGGCATCATTAACCGAAATTATTTGAAACTCTTCGTCATAGATCCACATCGGCACCGGGTTGGCTTCATACATATAGCGGTACTGGTTTTCGCTTTGCCCAAGTTTTACATCATTCTTCCTTATCAGGTAATATAAAAAACATCCGGTTGCTATTACAAAGAAATATCCTTTGGCAGTGCTGAACAATAAAGACTGGTATTGGGTAAAATTATGCAGGAAATAAAAAAGTAACCGGTCGCTAAAAGTGATCCAGAGAAGACTGATTATAACATAAATAATAGCTATCCGGAAAGCGCCTTTTTGCATAGATGAGCGTTAAATTAACAATTAAATTAAACGGATTAAGCATATTATTAGTTACATCAAAACATGTTTTAGCTGTTATTAACCCTGCGGCAGATCATATTTTTATCAACAATTACTTGTCGATAAATTAATGACAACTGTTCACAAACGAATGGATGATATTGTTTTTTTGCAGTTGCTTATTTCCTCTTCCCTTCTCAAATCTCACATCTAACCAGGATTCCTTAAATTATGTTAAATTTTTTACCGCTTGCAATAATGAAATAGTTGAAACGTATTTTATAAGGTACCAGGATTTCAACATACATCATACTATGGAATACAAAATAAAATTAGCAGACGGAACCGCGCATATCATCAGCATTACAAGTGCCTACTTTAAAACATGGCATGTATGGAATATTAAATTTAAGGATGGACGGGCAGCCATGCTTTTTAAAATGGGCAGCGAATGGATGCAGCGAAATGAGGATTTCCTGGACGAGCACGTTTTAACAGCGATAGGCAACACTATTGATAAAATCATTCAAAGGCGCAATACGCTGTCGTTTTAAATTGAGGCTACCTCTGTTGGTGTTACTACAGGGTCTCCTCACCCCTTCCAATAATTACCGCTTAAAATAATCATGTTGAGCATTTTTATGCTGTTGTCGTAATAATCATAATCTTTAAGTTTAAAATGCAGCAGGTAATCCCACGTGTGGTTAAGCCATCGCTGATTTTTGGCCCCGGTTGTGGCAGCTACGGCAAAGGGAGCAATAAAGCTAAGTGCCTCGAAATAACGGGCCTGCAGGTCATTCCCCGATAAAGTATAACCTGCAGAAATGTTATCGGGGTTATCATTCGTTGTCGAGCGGATCCAGCGGTTAATTTTGGTGGTTATGGCTTTGGCACGTGTGTCGCCGTATAATAAATAGTCGGCAGCTATACGCCAGGGAACCCGGCAGGCATTATAGTTATAATAACCATCATACTTTGTTTCGAGATACATGGCTTTGGCCGGCCGCGGATGATGGTTCACCTGTTGAATAAAATCGGGCAGTAAACCCGCATCCGGGCTGTATTGCTGCTGCATCCGTGCAAATAAACGGTAGGTGCCGGCTATCACCTTATCCCAACGTGCATCCCCAGTGGCGGCTTTAAACGCCTTGAAATGCGAGGGCATAAAATCGGATGGGCGGGTATCAAAATAATCTTTACTATCCGCTTCAACCTCATTACTCAGCAGGATAGTGAAAGTTTGCTGGTTTATTTCATACCGCATAATATCGGCAATCAGTACTTTGGCTTCTTTTAAGTAGTTTATGGCGCCCTGGCTGCCCCATTGCTTATCTGCCAGCAATAAGGAATAGGCTATATCCATATCGCCGTCTGTTGCCGAGGAGTGATCAAGGTTATTGCCTTTTACATCCTGTGCCCAATTCATAAGGTGTTGCCCGCTTTTTGCCGGATGCGCCCGGTAATAGCGAAACAAAGCATCGTAAACCGCTTTGGCTGCTGGGTCGGCGCCGGCCATGAGGACAACGATAATCATGCCATACCCCTGTCCTTCGGATACGCATTGTTTGTTGCCGGGTCTTTCAAACCAAATGTAGCTTTGGTTTTTGCCGGCTACCTGTTTTACATAGCGGCTTTTCCATTCCCGGTAAAAAGAGCGTACGCTGTTATCCAGGTTTTGCCGGTTAACATGGCTGGGGATAATGCTGCCCGCAGTATATGAAGTATGCTGCGGAAAAGGTTTTAACACATGTTGCGCATGTAAGCTGTAAAAGGCAAAAACCGCAATGTACAATACAATACCTTTTTTTAGCATAGCGAACCTTTATGGTTAAGAAAACAAACCGTGCGTTATCTCTTTTGGTTTTATAAATACAAGGTAGGCTTTTTACCCAGACAGCAGATCAGGAGTTTAGACAACACCAAAAAGCATTAAGTAAAAAACGTCCAAAACCTGTTCGAATATTGTAAATATTAATCATGAATAATAATTAAAATAACCAACAAACGGTATATTATAAACTTTCCGACAGTGTTTAAGCAGGTATACGGCAGGTATTTTTGTGTTTCACATTACTCAAAACACACAACTTGCTCTGCTAAATTTTTCGCTAAACCCTTAAGTTGCTACTTGCTTTGCCTTTTATAATTAGCAGTTTAGCCTAAGGCTAAACTTTTGGCAATGTAAATTATTCAACGAAAATTTCATTTTGATTAAAACAGGCTGCAAAAACACACATTCAGGTTAAATTTTTAATTAATATAATATTTTTTTAAGCAAAACATTGCAATATTGTATTCAACAATGTTAATTTGCATAATAAAAACTATAAACAAAATCGATAAGATATTTTATATTTAACAGGGATTATTAATTAATTTATAATAACTTCATAGCAGAATGATAAAAAAAATACTTGTAATAGAAGATGATGAAGATATTTTAGATTCAATTGATACCCTATTGAGTTTGAATAATTTTGAGGTGAAAGGAATAACCCAGACAAATGATATCATTGAAGTGCTGAAAGCCAACAAACCCGACCTGGTATTAACCGATTATATTTTACCGGGTATGAATGGTGGCAAAATTTGCCAGGTTATTAAAAACAATAAAGAGCTGGCCCACATCCCGGTTATTTTAATGACCGCCTATCATAAACAAGCTATTGCTATCGGGAATTTCGGACACGATGCCTACCTTCCAAAACCATTTGAAAATCAGCATCTTGTTAACATCATTAATAAATTACTAAACTAAATGTAATTGTACCTTCCTTAACTTCAACCCCCTCCTACAATTATTTAAATGGTTTGATGTAAATTCCTAAAAAAGCCAACTCTTCCATTAAAATGAAAATATCGCTTAATCGTAATCTGCAAATCGGGTATGGCTTTTCTCTTTTTATACTTATCGTTATTTCCGTTTTATCCTATTTAAGTATCCACTTCCTGTTAAAAAGCGCCAACCTGGTTGATCATAGCTACACAGTTATCCAAAAGCTCGAAAATATCGAGTCGATCATGAAAGATGCAGAAACAGGTCAGCGCGGATACCTGCTTACCAAACAGGAAGAGTTTTTACAACCCTATAACGGTGCCGAAACAAAAGCACTTAAGCAAATAAAGGAAGTCAGGCAATTAGCTGCCGACAATCCTCAGCAGCAACAGAATATAGACGGGATCAAAAAAATTTTAACAACCCGGCTGAGTATTTTAAAGGAATTGCTGGATAAGAATAAAAACAACGAAACTGTAAGCATTAACGACCTCAAAAAGGGAAAACTGGCCATGGATGCCTTAAACCAATCCATTAACAAAACCGAGGCTGCCGAGAGAAAATTGCTAAACACCAGGCTAAGTGCCTACAAAACCTATGCTGCTTATGTGCCGGCCATTTTTGTAATTGGAGTTTTACTTGCCCTAATTTTCACGCTCATATCGTACATGAGTGTTACGGCAATTATTGCCGGGCGTACAAAAATTCAAACCGAGCTTGAGTATAGGGAGCATGAAACAGCGGAGTTAAATGAAGAGCTGGCTGCCGCAAACGAAGAAATGAAAGCCATTAATGAAGAGCTGCTTGCCAGTAACGAAGAACTTTCTGCATCGCAAGACATGCTTCATGCACTTAATAACGAGCTTGAGGAAAGGGTTATTGCACGTACGCAGGCGCTATCATTAAGCGAAACCCGGTTTCGCAAGATGATGCAAACCATTCCGC
>NZ_JBFUKF010000168.1:0-11355 GCF_056400985.1 Mucilaginibacter sp. P4_G9
ATCCTAAAGTGGGCACTATATTATCATGGCCGGCTATGGTAAAAAAGATGGGCTGGCCACACAATACCATTATTGATAATATGATAAACCTGGAATTGTTATTCTGGGCTTCAAAAAACGGAGGCAGCCATCACCTGTATAATATTGCGGTTAAACATGCGGAAACCACCATGCATAATCATTTCAGGCCCGATTATTCAGCTTATCACGTAGTAGTTTATGATACCGTAACCGGCAAAAAAATTAAAGGAATTACACACCAGGGATACGCCGATGGCAGCATGTGGGCCCGGGGCCAGTCATGGGCTATTTACGGCTTTACCATGTGCTACCGCGAAACCCATAAAGCGGAATTTTTGGATTTTGCACAAAATGTTGCAGATGTGTACTTAAAAAAATTACCTGCGGATTTGATCCCTTACTGGGATTTTAATGCACCTGATATTCCAAACGCACCTAAAGATGCATCCGCCGCGGCCGTTACCGCTTCGGGGCTGCTTGAGCTTTCCACTTTTGTAAAAGATAAAGCGAAGGCCAAATTATACAGGCACTATGCCGAAAAAATGCTGGTGACGCTTTCATCAGCAAGTTATCAAAGCAGAGGTACTAACCCGGCTTTCCTGTTACATTCAACAGGGCATAAACCCAACGGAACTGAAATTGATGCCGCTATCATTTACGCTGATTATTACTACATTGAGGCATTGCTGAGACTTGAAAATTTACAAAAAGGTAAACTTAAAAACTAACAAGCCAATTTATTTATATAAGATGATAATTACAGCCAGGCTAACAATATTGTGCTTTCTTACAACGTGGTGTGCCTCGTTAGGCTATTGCCAGGATATTATAAAAGGATCCGGAATTACAATTCAATCGCCCGATAAAAATATAATATTCAGTTTTTATCAAAAAAATAACGCAGGCAAACGTACTATGTATTACCTGGTAAATTTTAAAGATAAGCCGGTTATAACCGAATCTGTGCTGGACATACAGATGGATAACCAATTATCGGAGAAAGCCATGGCGCTAAAGGTTGATCAGCATAAAAACTGGTGCGAAAACCTGGAAATAAAAAGCATTAAAACCACCACCCATGATACAACCTGGTTGCCGGTTTTAGGTGAAGTTAGCCAGGTGAGAGACCATTACAACGAAACCGATATTACCCTGGTAAAGGACGATAACCCTGATTATGTGCTACAGGTACAGGTACGGGTTTATAACGAGGGAGCAGCTATTCGTTACTATTTACCCGAAAACCCCAAAGGAACATATTATAATATCACAGCCGAAAATACTGAATTCAGTTTGCCCCAAGGTACCCAAGCCTGGTTTGCCAACTGGGCCCAGGCTCCTTACTTAAAGTTGCCTCTAACTAATTGGCCCGGCGAAAGCGAACGCCCCTTAACACTTGAGCTTCCAAACGGTCTTTTTGTCGCCCTTGGCGAAGCTCAACTGGTGGATTATGCACGTACTAAGTTTAAGCTAAGCGACAGCAAAACTTCAACATTGGTAACATCCATGTTTGGTAGCGCACAGCTGGTATCGCCGGTTGGTACTCCATGGCGCGCTATCATGATAGCCGAAAAACCGGGCGACCTGGTTGAGCATAATTATATGATGTTAAACCTTAATGAACCGGGTAAAATAGCCAATACCAGTTGGATAAAACCCGGTAAAATTATGCGGGTAATGAGCCAAAGTACAGCCGATGCCAAAGCAAATATAGATTTTGCGGTAAAACATCACCTGCAATATATTCTATTCGACTGGAAATGGTATGGGCCGGCCTTTAGTTTTAGTTCTGACGCAACAAAAGTTGCCATTCCTGATTTTGACCTGCCCGGCATTATCCAATACGGTAAGGAAAATGGCGTAGGCATCTGGCTGTATGTAAACCAGCAGGCATTGTATGCACAAAGCGATAGCCTGTTTGCTGTTTATAATAAATGGGGTGTAAAAGGAGTAAAGTTTGGTTTTGTACAGGTTGGCTCGCACCGGTGGACAACCTGGGTGGAAAAGGCCATACAACAGGCTGCCGCCAGCAACATCATGGTTAATATACACGATGATTGGCGGCCTACCGGCGAACAACGTACCTGGCCAAACCTGGTATCGGCAGAGGGCATCCGTGGTAACGAAGAAATGCCGGATGCAACCCACAATACCATTTTACCATTTACCCGCTACATTGCCGGTGCTGCCGATTACACCATATGCTATTTTGATAAACGCATAAAAACCACGCACGCCCACCAACTGGCGCTGGCCGCCATTTATTACAGTCCATTGCAAACCCTGTATTGGTATGACAAGCCATCGGCAGAACATAACGAACCAGAGTTGGAGTTTTGGGACGGAATACCAACCACCTGGGATGAAACAAAAGTGATACAGGGTATGCCCGGCCAGTACATTACTACCGCCCGGCGCAAGGGAACTGATTGGTTTGTGGGTACCATCACCAATAATGATGCGCGCCAGGTTAAGCTTGAATTGAAATTTCTTGAACCAGGCAGAAAGTATAAAGCCAAAATATACAGCGATGATCCATCGGTTAATACAGCAACCCATGTTAAAGTGAGCATGCAAACGGTTACAAGCAAAACGGTTTTAAATATCAGTATGCAGCGTTCGGGCGGCGAGGCTATCAGTCTTGAACAAATTAACTAATACGCGATGCCTATTCAAATTGTATGTACAGAAGTATTGGTAATTTGCGATAATATAACCAAAGCTGCCTCATTATTTTTACCTATGCTTAAATCTAAATACAATCATTGTTTTAATCAAACCAATATTTTATGACCTCAAAACCCGCATTTACCGAGAAGAGATTCATCGTCCCCTTGATTTTTGTCACCTCATTATTTTTAATGTGGGGTTTACTACTATCCATGAGCGATGTACTCAATAAGCATTTTCAAAATGTGCTTAGCCTTTCCAAATCGCAATCGGGTCTCATCCAGTTTTCCGTTTTTGGGGCATATTTTATTATGAGTGTCCCTGCCGGGTTTTTTTTAAAGAAGTTTGGCTATAAACCAGGTGTGCTGCTTGGCTTATTATTATTTGCAGCCGGTACATTTTTATTTGTACCCGCTGCCAATGCCGCTTCATTTAACTTTTTCAGGATTGCCTTGTTTGTTTTGGGATGTGGTATGGCAACGCTTGAAACTGTGGCACACCCCTTTGCAGCCGCCCTTGGTGATCAGCGTACCAGCGATCAGCGCCTTAATTTTTCACAATCCTTCAACGCGGTCGGTACCATTATTGGGCCTGCTATCGGCTCTTATTTTCTTTTCCGTTCAACAACCGAGCATAGTACCGATCTTACATCGGTAAAATCATTATACATCGGTATAGGATGTGTAATTATATTGATAGCAGTCGCTTTCCTGTTTTTAAAAATCCCCGTATTGATCGATCCGCATACCAAGGTAGCAACAGACCCCGATGCGACTAACATAGATATTGAACCCAATAAAAAACTATATGAGCATAAACATTTTGTATGGGCGGTAGCTGCCCAGTTTTTTAATGTTGCCGCACAAGGCGGTACCTGGGCCTTTTTTATTAATTACGGGCATGAAGTAATGAAACTGAGTAGCCAGACCGCAGTAAATTACATGAGTATATTTATGGCTATGATGGCTGCTGGCCGTATTGTAGGCACTTATTTGATGCGGTTTATAGCGCCGAATAAATTGCTTGCCATTTTCGCTATTTGTAATATCATTATGTGTTTAATTGTTGCACAGGGTTTTGGCTGGCCTTCCTACATTGCTTTAATGATGATCAACTTCTTTTTCAGCATTATGTTCCCAACCATATTCAGTCTGGGCTTAAAAAATTTAGGGAGCCATACCCAGCAGGCCTCATCCTTTATATCAATGGGCGTAGTTGGTGGCGCGTTCTTCCCGTTCATTATGGGGCAGGTTGCCAATCATGATGTGGCAAAGGCATATTATTTACCCATTATTTGCTATGTGGTTATTTTCCTGTTTGCTTCAAAGTATTACAAGGTTAAACACTAATGAGGTCATTGAGAAGGTATTCAATGGGTAATTTGCTGCTTTGCTGTTTATTGGCGAATGTAGTTACCGTCTCCGCGCAATCTCACATTAAAAAAACAGCCTATGATTTCTCTGTTATCGATAGCAAGATCAATGGCTGGATAGATAGCGGTTACTATAAGGGAGCATCTATCCTTATTGCGAAAGACAATCAACCCATACATGAAAAATATTTTGGTGATTATACCCCTGCATCGGTAGCATATATTGCTTCTGCAGGAAAATGGCTGGCCGCTGCAACCATAGCTGCGGTTGTTGACCAGGGAAAGCTTTCATGGGATGATAGAGTAAGTAAATGGCTGCCGGAGTTTAAAGATGTTAAAGGCCAGGCAACATTGCGCCAGCTTTTATCGCATACAGCGGGTTATCCTGATTATCAGCCGCCAGGTAACCATACCGATAATTACCAAACATTAAAAGAATCGGTTGCACATATAGTTGACCTGCCTGCAGATACACTGCCCGGAATCAAATTTAAATATGGCGGCCTGGCCATGCAGGTGGCCGGCCGGATGGCCGAGCTGGCAACGGGTAAAGATTGGGAAACCATTTTCCAGGAAAATATTGCCGACCCTTTGCACATGACCGCAACACATTTTACCCCGGTTAGCGATGTTGGCGGCCAAAGCCCTATGCTGGGTGGCGGCGCAAGAACCAGCCTTCGTGATTATGCAAATTTTTTGAGCATGATTATGAATAATGGCGAGTATAAAGGCAAAAGAATATTGTCTGTAAAGGCTATAGAACAAATGCAGGCAGACCAGGTAAACGGTGCGCCGTTTACCGAACAATATATCATAAAAACCCGGGGCAGCAATCGTAACGATATTTACGGTTTAGGCGAATGGCGTGAGGAAGTTGACACCAATGGTAAGGCAACATTGATCAGTAGCCCAAGCTGGGCCGGGGCATATCCCTGGATAGATAAAAAAAATAAGGTGTATGGCTTTTTCCTGGCCCGGGTTTTTCAAATGAAAAATGGGTTTAATTCTTTCTATGCCAGCCCGGTTTTGCCCTTAATGGTGAGGGATGTGTTGGCTGGTCACGCTAAGTAAATTCAGAAATATGCAGAGCAGCACAAAAAATATGTTTATTCTGAATGCTGGAAATTCCGGTAAATATAAGATGCTGGTTTTAATGATGATATTATCGGTATTATCATCATTAGCCTGCGCGCAAAACGCAGCGTTATCAAAAGTGTGGGTTGCCGATCTGGGTAATGGAAAATACAAGAACCCTATTTTATATGCCGATTATTCGGATCCGGATGCTATCAGGGTTGGGAGCGATTATTATATGGTTGCATCAAGTTTTAACTGTACGCCGGGCTTACCTATTTTGCACTCTAAAGACCTGGTAAACTGGAAAGTAATCAACTATGCCTTAAAAAAGCAGGAACCCGAGGCTATATATGATCTGCCGCAGCATGGCAAAGGTGTTTGGGCACCCAGTATAAGACATCATAATGATGAATTTTATATTTACTATCCCGATCCTGATTACGGTGTTTTCATGGTTAAAACTAAAAATCCGGCCGGCGACTGGGAAAAGCCGGTATTGGTTTTACCCGGAAAAGGGATCATAGACCCTGCACCGTTATGGGATGATAACGGCAAAGCTTACCTCGCTGTTGCCTGGGCAGGTAGCCGCGCGGGCGTAAACAGCCTCATCACAGTTTTTAAAATGGATGCTGATGGAACCAAAGTGACCGATGAGGGTAAACATGTTTTTGACGGACATGGTAAAAACCATACTATTGAAGGGCCTAAATTATATAAGCAAAACGGTTATTACTACATTTTTGCCCCCGCTGGTGGGGTAGCAACCGGCTGGCAGCTGGTATTAAGGGCGAAAAGCATTTATGGCCCGTATGAAAATAAAGTGGTTATGGATCAGGGTAAAACCGATGTAAACGGGCCGCATCAGGGGGCATTGGTAGAAACCCAAACCGGGCAGCCCTGGTTTATTCATTTTCAGGATAAAGGTCCTTACGGACGTATAGTTTACCTGGAGCCTGTAAAATGGGTGAATGATTGGCCCGTAATCGGAAATGATATAGATGGCGATGGTAAAGGAGAACCTGTGCTCACCTTTAAAAAGCCCGACGTTGGTAAAGTATATCCTATAGAAACACCGGCAGAAAGTGATGAGTTTAACAGCGAATCACCAGGTTTGCAATGGCAATGGCATGCCAACCCCAAACTGCAGTGGAGCGCCCAAATACCAGGAAGTGGTTATTTAAGAGTGTTTGCTATTCCGCATGATAAGGATGTTGTTAACCTTTGGCCGGTTCCAAATTTACTGCTGCAAAAATTCCCGGCTCCAAATTTTACTGCTGTTACCAAAGTTGATTATAAAGTTGAGTGGGATGTTTGGCAGGGTAAAAAAGCCGGATTGATAATTACGGGCAATGATTATGCTTATTTATCCATCACCAAAGATGAAAAAGGATATAAAATAAGCCAGGTGATCTGCAAAAACGCGCTGAACGGCGGTGCCGAAGAAATAATCGACGAAAAAAGAATAAGCACATCCGTTGCGTATTTAAAGGTAAGCGTAATAGCTCCTGGCGCACGCTGTGCCTTCAGTTACAGCGAGGACGGTATAAATTTTAAATCGGTTGGCCAGGATTTTTATGCTAAGCAGGATAAATGGATAGGGGCAAAGGTTGGACTGTTTTGTACAAGCAACCCTGGTGTGCGTTTAGGCGGATATGCCGATTTTGATTGGTTCAGGGTAGATGCAAAATAGGAATCAGTGTTAAGTCAATAGCACTAAGTCGTAAGTTGTAAGTCGGATTTATTCTTTTTGACTTCGAACTTAAGACTTTCGACTAAAGGCTAAGGTCAATTCAAGGTTATAATAAGTGACTAAAGATATGCGATTGAAAAGTATTAAAATAAGTTTTTTTAGTGTGGTTATGCTGTGGGCAGTAATGCTTAACCCTACTCATCTTCGGGCTCAAAATATAGCAATACCTGCTCATATCAGTCCATTCCGTCCGAGACTGGTTACTGATGCACGGACAGGGAAAGATCAGCTGAAAAAACTGATTGAAAAAGAAGCCTGGGCTAAAACTACTTACCAAAGTATTGATAAAGAAGTGAAACCCTATGTTATCCGCCATCAAACTGATAGTACATGGATAGTTTCCCGCCTTCAAATGTACTGGAAGGAACACTCAACGGATGTTTACATCAAGAACGGCGTTTATGCTTATGCATCGGGAAAAGCGCCCGTACCTACCGTTCGTTTTACGGGTACAAGGGACGTGGCAACCGCATATTCGCACCCGGCTTTGGATGATATTAAGCCATATATGGATCAGGATGGTAAAATTTATCTTCAAAATAAAACAGCCCCAGGTAAACCATGGGAATGGGTAGATCAATCAAAAACCGGCCGTATTATTGAATCTATCAACATTGATATCATGAATAAAGCCCGCGATGCCGCTATGATATACTGGTACACCGGTGATGAAAAGTATGCCAGGTTTGCCTATGATATTTTCAATACTTACGTAACCGGCATTTATTACCGTAACGAGCCAATTGACCTAAGCCGCGGACACGATCAAACATTGGTGGGTTTATCTGCTTTTGAAGTGATCCATGAGGATATAGTTGAACCGCTTACCGCATGTTATGATCTGTTATATAATTACATCGATAAAAAGCATAAGGATAAAAAAACACTATACGCGGGCGCTTTAAAAAAATGGGCCGATATCATCATTAAAAATGGCGTCCCGTTTAATAACTGGGACTTGATTGAAGCCCGGTTTGTAGCCAATATAGCCCTGATACTTGATGATAATGATCAGTATACCGATGGCAAAGGCTGCCAGTACTACCTTGACCAGGTACTCAATAAAACCAATACCCGCCAATGGGCGCTTATGGATTTGTTAATAAAAGGGTATGACCCTAATACCGCAATCTGGTCCGAGTGTCCTGGCTACTCTGTTAACGTTCTGGGTGATTTTACTGGTTTTGTTGGCTTTTTTGACCGCACTTTAAAAATTGATTTCTTACCACAGATGCCTGTTTTACCAAAAGCAGTATTGGCGCAGGCGCAGTATCTTTATCCCAATGGTTATATTGTTGGTTTTGGCGATACTCACTATGGTCATTTACCCACCCGTGGCATTGAAGATATGATCAGGAATGCGCGGTTATATCATAAAACCGGGCAGGAGGCCACTTACACCAGGATGCTGAAAACCATTCAGCAAATAGGTGTTGAAAAAGCGCAAAAGGATGCGCCAAAACGAGGCGGTTTTAACGCGTTGTTTGCCAGCCCGCCTTTAACCCTTTCCGAAAAAATACCTGCCGGTAAACCAGGCGATTACTTAACCGCCACATTTTGGTCGCCTAATGTAAGCTGGATGGTGTTGCGAAATGGATTGGATGTAAATAACGGGTTAATGATATCGCAGGCAGGCTCCTCGGGCAATCATGCGCACGCCAACGGCATTGCTATGGAGCTTTATGGAAAAGGGCTTATCATGGCTCCCGAAGGCGGTATAGGTGGCAGTTATTTCCAAACGGACTATGCCGAATATTATTCGCAGTTCCCCGCGCATAACACCGTAGTGGTTGATGGTATTTCATCGTACCCTACCATGAAGAGTAATCACCCCTTGCAATTAACGGCCTGTTACCCACAGTCCGGGAGGGTTGATGGTTATTTCCCCGATGTAACCTTTTCTGATGTAAGTTTCCTGGAGCCCGAAACAAATGCCGATCAAAACAGGCTGATGAGTATCATACGTACAGGAGATAGTTCCGGTTACTACGTTGATATTTTCCGTTCAAAGAAAAAACTCGGCGGGGATAAGTACCATGATTACATTTACCATAACCTGGGTCAGCAGGTTACCCTGTCAGATAGTTTGGGCCAGGCCTTAGCGTTGAAAACTACGGATAAACTCACTTTTGCCAATGTTGAATTAATGGGCTACGATTATTGGTGGGATAAAAAAGCTATCACCTCCTCAAATGATTTTAAGGCCAGGTTTGACCTGCAGATCCCGGGCAGACAGCCGGTGGCTATGAATATGTGGATGAAAGGTTACCCCGGCAGGGAAATATTCAGCGTTAAAGCCCCGCCATCCCGCTCATGGCGCGGTAATGAGATGATACCGGATAGTATTGCCAACATGCCATTGCCAACTGTTGTAGTGCGCCAAAACGGCGAAGCCTGGAACAAACCATTTGCCGCAATATATGAGCCATCAGCGGGAGCAGCAGGAAGTACTATTAATAAGATATCTTCATTTACTGCCGCCAGTGCAGATAGTACGTTTACCGGCTTGCTGGTTGAAAGCAAAAATGGATTAAGCGACTATATTATGATAGATGGGGGTAAGGCAACGACTATTTATCATGACATAAGTTTTAAGGGCATGTTCAGCGTGGTGAGGCTAAAAGCTGGAAAAACCGACTTCCTGTTTTTAGGCAATGGTTATAGTTTGCAAAAAGGTGGTTATGGTTTACAATCAAATGTCCCGTCTTCGGCCGCGTTAAGTTTCAGCAACAACCAGCTTTACTTTACAGCCGACCAGGACGTTGTTTTAACGGTTCCTGATGATTATGCCGCCGGAAAGAATGTTGTCCTGAATTATAGTATTAGCGGTAAGCCGGTAACCATAACCGGGAAAAAGGTAATAACCGGAAACCAACATAGCGTTCAGTTTGATATGCCGGTTATGCCCTTAACTAAAATAGCTATTAAACCCGAGTAATGTGAAAGCAGTTAGGTGTTGTATTATAGTTTTAATATTGATCGTTCTTTTAGTTCCTTCGGTTAAAGCCCAGGTATGGCAATGGTCTGTACAAGTAAGGGATGCTAAGGAAAACCCGGGACAGKCACGGGCGTTTTTATGGATTCCGCCGAACTGTAAAAGTGTAAAGGCCGTTGTTTTTGCGCAGAATAACATGGAAGAGCAATCCATACTGGAGAGTGAAAATTTCAGGGCAAAAATGGGTAAGCTGGGCATTGCCGAGATATGGGTAAGCCCGGCATTTAACGGAAAGTTTTTATTTAACGAAGGCGCAGGGGAGCAGTTTAACAAAATAATGGACGATCTGGCATTAGCATCGGGTTATGATGAGCTAAAATTAGCTCCGGTAATACCTATGGGCCACTCCGCCATGGCAAGTGTTCCCTACTATTTTGCCGCCTGGAACCCCGGACGCACGTTGGCTTGTATATCCGTAAGCGGGCAATGGCCTTATGTACGCAACCAGTTTTTACCGGATATCTGGAGTAAGGATCAAAATATTGATTATATACCAGGTTTGGAAACTATGGGAGAGTACGAAGCGGCAAATACCTGGTCGGATGAAGGGTTAAAAGAACGCCGGGAGCATCCGCTGATGCCGCTGAGCATGCTGGCCAGCCCGGCCCAGGGTCATTTTGCCGCCACCGAAGAAAAGATTGCCTACATAGCTTTTTATATAAAAAAGGCGGTTCAATATCGTTTACCTAAAAGTACCGCGGTGGGTGAGGCGCCTGTTTTGGTAAAAATTGACCCCACAAAACAAGGGTGGCTGGCTGATAAATGGCGCTACAACCAATTGCCTATGGCCAAACCTGCTCCGGTAAATGAATATAAAGGCGATCGGGGGCAGGCTTTCTGGTATTTTGATGAAGAGACAGCTAAAGCAACTTTAAATTATGAAGCTAAGCACCGCAACCAAAAACCGCAGCTGATAGGTTATGTTCAGCATGGTAAAATGGTTGAACAGCGGAACACCCACCAGCAGGTTAATCTTAAATTTGAGCCGGAAGCCGATGGTATTACTTTCAAATTAAAAGCCGCGTTTTATGATACCGTAGCCAGTGGTAGCCCAAGGTTACCCGTTTGGGCAGATATGCCTGTTGGTAGTAAAATTGGTCATTCGTTAACAGGCGAACCTATCCGCATTGACCGGATAACCGGCCCGGTTATTAAGCTTAATGACACCACTTTCCGGTTGCATCCGCAATTAGGATACTGGGAAAATCCGCACAGTTACGAATTATGGTTTGCAGCTACCCATCCCGGTGATGCCGAATATAAACCTGCTGTACAGCAATCGCAAATGGTAGTGCCTCCGCGTAATACACAGGGAAAAGAACAATATATTACATTTTCTCCAATTCCAGATCAGGCATCCGGAGCTAAAAATATAATGCTGGAAGCTGCCTCAGATGCCGGCGTTCCTGTGTACTTTTATATCCAGGACGGCCCTGCTGAAATAACCGGGAACAGGGTAAACCTTACTGC
>NZ_JBFUKF010000169.1:0-11251 GCF_056400985.1 Mucilaginibacter sp. P4_G9
TATTGAAGGTGATGATGTAATAATTGTTGAAGGGCCATTTACCGGATTGCAGGGTAAGCTATTTTTTAAACGGGGTAAAGAAAGGGTGGGAATACATTTAAATTCAATTAACCAATCGCTTTCTATTGAGGTTTGTTCATCAAGCCTCAGAAAATGTTAATGCAAAATAGTTACTAATGGCTATTGTGCTGAGTTTTGAATACACTTAATTTTATACTTGTTAAGCTACTTGAGCAAACACTACCATTGAATCTAAATAAGTACTAAGAATTTTACAGCTTTTTAAACGGATGTATTTGTGACAATCCCCAAGCGAAGCTTTGCTTTACAGCCAAAATTCAAGTGTCGGGCTTAATTTAAATTAAACAAAAAACATTTCAGATTACAATCAATAAGTATGGATAAGCTACCGCTTGTATCATGCATTATGCCAACCTATAACCGCAGGCGTTTTGTACCACATGCCATTCGGTATTTTCAACGGCAGGAACATCAAAATAAGGAATTAATTATAATTGATGACGGAACAGATTGTATTGAAGACCTTGTAATAAACCAGCCTGGTATAAAATACATCCGCCTTGATCATAAAATAACACTTGGCGAAAAATTAAATATGGCTTGCAGCAATGCATCGGGCAGTATAATCGCTAACTGGGACGATGATGATTGGTATGCCCCGCATCGTTTAAAATACCAGGTGCACGAATTAAATAAAAATAATACCAGGGTTTGCGGCATAAATAACCTGCTTTATTATGATTTTTTTAATAACCAGGCTTATCAGTATAAATATCCTTCAGATCAGCGTAAATGGCTTTTAGGTAGTTCATTATGCTATTATAGATCKCATTGGGAAAACAACCAGTTTAAAAATATTAATGTAGGTATGGATGGATTATTTGTTTGGAATACCTCACCAGAGCATGTTACCGAGCTGGAAGATACCACCATATCTGTTCATATGATACATGACCAAAACATTAGTCCCAAACAAACTTCAGGTGAATGGTGGCATCCTTATCCTGTAAAAGATATTGAACAAATTATGCAGGCTGATTTAAAACATTATCGTAATCATAGCATGGCTGTAAATGATAGCCCGACGAGTGAGGTTACAAATAGTGTTACTATTCAAGGCAACTTAGGAAAGGGAAAAAATGTTTACGCCTGCCTGGTGCATGAAAACCTGGACTGTGTAATTGATATGGTCCGTAATTTACACTATAACGATCCATCTTCTATAATTTTACTTTTCAACGGCGGGGCTAATTTTGATCTTAAATCAACATTGTTTCCATTTGAGCAATTTGGTGCTGTTATCTGTCCCGTTAGTTATTGTGTGAAKCATGGTTATCTGCACACTTTTGCTTTGGAATGCATGAAGTTTGCATTAGAAAACTTTTCATTCGATGTTTTAACAATTGTTGATTCTGATCAGTTAAGTGTTCAGCCGGGCTACTCTTCATTTATATCCAATTTCTTATCTGATAAAAGCAACGTTGGGTTATTGTCAAACAGGCCAGAGCGTATTACCGCAGAAAACAGGGATGTATGGACATCAATTAAAGCATTTGAAGAATATGATCTGTGGAGGCCATTGCTAAAAACCTTTCCCGATGGAGAGAATAAGTTTGTACACTGGTCTTTTTGGCCCTCAACAGTATTTACATATGATGCAGTTAAGGATTTGGTTAAACAATTTAAGGTTAATACCCGGCTTCATGATATAATGCAGCGCACCGGGATATGGGCAACCGAAGAAATTATTTTACCTACAATGGTAAGTTTGCTTGGGTTTGATATTCTGCTAAATCCATGCTGTAATACTTTTAATAATTATCAAAAATCTTATTCCGCATTAGATTTGGATTGCGCAATAAGTGATCCGAATGTTTTTTGGATGCACCCAGTCGCCAGGGAATATGATGATGTGATCAGAAACAGCACTCGGTTATATCTCAATAATTATATCCCCGCTAAAAATGAAATAATACACGAAGCTGTTGATCAGTCATTGTTTTTCCCGCTGCAGGTAATTGCAGAAATTCAAAAAATTCAGGGATGGCTTAGCGATGCTGAGTGTGAATTACTTATAGCCACGGCATTAAAAGCATGCTTTAAATTTTCTGGCGCCCATGTTGTTGAAATTGGGAGCTTTCATGGTAAAGCAACAGTTTTGCTTGGCAAAATTGCCAAATCAATATCCGATGAAATTAAGGTAATTGCTGTGGATCAGCACGACGGAAAGTTAGGAGCCTTAGGCTCGGATTTGTGTGTATTTGAACCGTCTTTTGAAAGTTTTAAGCTAAATATTGAAAATGCAGGTCTTTCAGATACCGTGATCTCCCAGGTTGGTAAATCAGTTGATGTTAAATGGGATAAGGCAATTTCGCTGTTACTAATAGATGGCCTGCATGATTATATCAGTATCAATGATGATTTTCAGCACTTTTCACCTTTTGTAGAAGTAAACGGATATGTTGTTTTCCACGATTATGCTGATTATTATCCGGATGTGCAGGTGTATGTAAACCAGTTACTTGCAAAAGGCGAATATCAGGAGGTGTGCTCGGCCGAATCACTTATCGTTATTCAAAAAATAAGTTAATGCTATGATGAACCAGGGACCAGCAGATTTACCTATATGGCTTTATTGGGAAGGTGATCTTCCCGATTGGATCCGCGAGTGCCAAAAAACAGTATTTGCACATGGCGCCAATGTTCAATTGCTGACACCTGAAAGTTTTAGAGAAATGCGTAACACCGACCTGGATATAAAGCTTGAAGACCTTTACGTAGCGCACCGCGCAGATTTTATTCGGGCGTTTTTACTTGCCAGGCATGGTGGTTTATGGATTGATTCGGATTGTGTGGTTATTAAATCTCTTAAACCTTTAATAGATACTTTAAATAACTATGACTTTTTAGGGTACAGGGAGCGCTCCGGCGAGGTAACAAACAACCTGATGGGCGCATCTAAGAACAGCACGATCGCTGCAAATTATTATAACCTTATTTGTAGTATTTTACGCGATAGCAAACCTATTGAATGGCTAACCTTAGGGTCGAAAGCATTAACATCTACGCTTAACGAAAGTAATGCTTCATGGTGCGAACTGACCGTGGAACAGATTCAACCAGTGTGCTGGAGTAAACCCGAAGAGTTTTTGCAGGAAAGGCCTGATGAAGAACACCAATATTTTATTAACAGGACCTCTTATTGCTACATGCTTTCTGCCAATATGGTAAGGCAACATATTTCTGAAAACCCCAATAAAAATATTTTAAATAAGAATACTTTTTTCAGTTACCTGCTAAGAATGTCAGTGCCAACTGAAGAAAATTATTTAGCCTTTGCTTAAATCTGATACAATGAACGACGTTTTAGAAATAGCCTATCGTAAAGATACCGATGATGACCGCTGGGTGATTCCGGAAGTTATTGACCAGGATATGTATTGTATAAAAAGCCTGTTAACAAATCTTAAGCCGGCTAATCCCTGTTATATTGTTGATTGTGGTGCTCATATCGGTGCTTTCTCCATCATGTGTGTGCAGCACCTGGCAAATGTTGAAGTTATTTCATTTGAACCCAACCCGGATAGTTTCACATATTTAAGCGAGAATGCAGACCGGTTTGGGAAAATACAAGCGCTTAATAAAGCTATTTCAATTGCCGATGGAACATTAAATCTTTATGCTCCCGATCAAAGTGATTGGAGCGGAAGGTGGACAACGCTGCCCAATTCAAATGGGTTTTTAACGGTTGAATCTATAGGATTATTTTCTTTTATCAATAAGCTGGATAAAGAGGTTTTTATTCTGAAACTGGATGTGGAAGGATACGAAGAGTTTTTAGTTGATGAACTAAAAGACGGAGACCTGAAAAATGTACAGGTTATAATAGTTGAAACCCATACTAATAATTTCGATCATCAAAAGCTTATAGACTACGGTTACAGCCTGCTATTTAACCCGGGAATATCATCAGCACGGCAATTTGTTTACACACGAAACTGAGAAACAGCCGTTCATTTAATTAAAAAATATGTTAAGGACCGCATTTGAATTTCTGTCGGATGAACTTAACGCTTATATCAAGCGAAAAGATTCAACAAACTTCGGCAATGAGGATATTGTTGTGCTTTCGTCATTAATGAATCCCGATGGCACATTCGCGGTTTCGACCGAAGGGAGTGATGTATCAAAAGTTATCCTCACACTTGTTAACCTGGAGGAAGACCGGATAGCTGATTCACAATATAACTATCAAAAAATTGAAGATCGTATCCAGGTTGTCAATCCTCCTGTAAATATTAATGCATTTGTTCTTTTTTCGGTATTTGCTAATAATTATTCTACCGCATTAAGGTTGTTATCATATGTAATGGCGTTTTTTCAAGGCCACCAGGTTTTTGATAGTGATCAGTATCCTCAAATAAATGCCAAAGTTGATAACGATAAACCATGGCAAAAGGTGGGGCGGTTGCTTATAACACTTCACTCAACAACTTTTGAACAGCAAAATAATCTTTGGGCTGCGCTGGGAGCAAAATATATGCCTAACGCGGTGTATAAAATAAGAACTATCAGCTTTATAGATTACGAACCTAAGATGGAAACACCGCCGATTACCGAAATCACAATTTCTGATAATTAAAATGTAGCTCTTATAGCAATGATAAAAATTAAGTACAAGGCGCTTTTTACATTGGAATTTGCCCATACATTCTATAAATCCGGCAAAAGTCCTGATATAATAATGCAGCCTTCGGCCAGGTGTGCAGGGCTGATAAAATCATTAGGGCTTCACTTTTTACCAACCGCATCCGGCGGAAAATTATTTGCGAAGGTAGATGCTGTTGCGGGCAATGATATTATTAAGAACCCCTTGCCAGATGGTACCAAATTTACTTTTTTATTGAAACTGCGAAATGGATTATTTGAAAATATTACTAAAATAAACTTGCTTAAAGCGCCTACAAGCCATTACTATTTTCATAACCAGGTTAATAATATGTCGGCTGGTAATGTTCCACTGCTTGTGGCCAATACAGGCAGCAAAATAGTATCAGATGCCGATCTGCTTCCTTTTGTAAGCGGTAGTTTTTCATCGGTTCAAAACAGTACGGCTGGTACGCAAAACGGCGAATTGAATTTTATTGATAGTAATGAAAAGTTGCAACAGCAATTAAACAATTCAAATAATTTATTTAATTATTCTTTTGATCTTAATAAGGCATCTGGTGGAAGAGTCCGTTTTTTAGTTGACGGCATAGAGAAAGCCACTTTCTATTCACTTGACCCGGCCGAAATGTCTGACGTATTTGGAGTGGTTGAAATATTTTACAAAGTTGGTTTAAATAGTAACTACCAGTTCCAGGGTATTGATAATTCAATTACAACTGTAAATTATAAAATTCCGTTTGCTAACCGGGCAACCAAATGGCGCTATATAATTACCAGGAAATTTAACCCGGCAATCACATCGGTAAGTGTGGCCAAAACAAATGGTTCTCCCATAAATTTTAGTTTACTCGGCGGTTCTCCTGCAGGGACATTTATTGTTATATCAAACAATGCGCTTCCATTATCAGAAGAATCTGTAGCTGGCATAAAATTAAAAGACAATACAAATAAAGTGCTGATAGCCAACTTACCAAACCCACCTCTAAATCTCATAAAAACAGAAGGGGCAGATACCTTCTCAGATATTTTAATAACCATTTAATTAAAAAAAATACCACCATGGCAGATGTATTTAAAACTCCCGGGGTTTACATTAAGGAAATCCCAACGTTTCCACCTTCGGTGGCAGAAGTTGAAACCGCAATTCCTGCATTCATCGGATACACCGAAAAATCAAGTTTCAATGGCAATGATTTTGGGAAACAGCCGCAACGAATAGGTTCGTTGTTAGAGTATGAACAGTTATTTGGGCTTGCTCAAAAAGAAACGGCAATAACGGTAACCATAACAGATGTAAATGCTGCAAATGCTGTTACCAGGACAATTAATGCAGCAATTAACCCGGCTGCAAGCTCTAAGTACTTGATGTATTATGCGCTTCAAATGTATTTTGCAAATGGTGGCGGCCCTTGCTACATTGTTTCGGCAGATAAGTATAATGCGGGAGGCGTTAACGCCTCCAAATTAACTGATGGCTTAGCCGAGATTGCAAAGGTTGATGAACCTACACTATTGTTATTTCCTGATGGTCCTTCACTGCCCTCAACTAACTATTATTCTGTTATTAATAGTGCGCTAAATCAATGCTTTACATTGCAGGATAGGTTTACCATTATAGATGTTAAACAATCAAGCGGTACAATAAATGATATCAACTCGTCGGCAGATGACTTCAGAAATGCTGCTACGTTAGGCAGTAACCTTGATTTAATGAAATATGGTGCCGCTTATTTCCCTTACCTGCAAACTATATTAAGCTATAGGTTTGATGATGCCGACGTAAATATTATTTATATAGTAAATGGGGTTGAGCAAACTGACATAGGCACCGGTAAAATTAGCCTTGCATCTATTTTAAATCCACCAGCAACTTTAAAGGTTTCGGTTCGTACCGGGCTTAACCTGCAGAAACCCGCTCCAACTGTACCTGCATCGCCACCGGCCGCACCACAGGTTGCTGGTAATTCCGAATTATATAACCTTGTTAAACTGCAGTTGCAAAATCTAAATATTATTATGCCTCCTTCATCGGCAGTTGCAGGTGCTTACGCCGCAGTTGATAGTTCAAGAGGAGTATGGAAAGCGCCGGCTAATATTACCCTTGCATATGTAAATTCTACATCACTTAAAATTTCTTCCGAAGACCAGATGTCACTAAATGTTGATCCTACTTCAGGCAAATCTATCAATGCTATAAGATATTTTACGGGTAAAGGAGTAATGATCTGGGGATCGCGCACGCTGGCCGGAAATGATAATGAATGGCGATATGTACCTGTACGCCGGTTCTTCATTTTTGCCGAAGAATCAATAAAAAAAGGTACAGAATGGGTTGTTTTTGAACCAAATGATGCCAATACCTGGGTTAGGGTTAGGGCAATGATTGAAAATTTCCTGATAAAGCAATGGAGGGCAGGCGCACTTGCCGGGGCAAAGCCAGAACAGGCATTTTTTGTAAGAGTAGGACTTGGCCAAACCATGACAGCTCTTGATATTTTGGAAGGACGAATGAATATTGAAATTGGTATGGCCGTAGTACGCCCTGCCGAATTTATCATCCTGAAATTCTCTCATAAACTACAGGAATCTTAATCAATTAAAGGTTATCAAAACCTAATCAAATATAAAAAGCAAAAACATGGCAAATTATCCATTACCAAAGTTTCACTTCAGAGTAGAGTGGGGCGGGTCGAACATAGGCTTCTCTGAAGTAAGCGGGTTGAACATCGAAAATAAATTGATCGAATACCGGGACGGAGCTTCGCCCGAATACAGCAAAATTAAAATGCCGGGCATGCGTGAGTTTAGCAACATTACTTTAAAAAGAGGAGTATTTGCAGGCGATAATGAATTTTTCAACTGGTTAAATACCATTTCATTAAATACTGTTGAAAGGCGGGACATTACCTTAACCCTGCTGAATGAAAAGCATGAACCGGTAGTTGTGTGGAAAATTAAGAATGCATTCCCTGTGAAAATTCAAAGCACCGACCTGAAAGCTGACGGCAGCGAAGTTGCTATAGAGCAGCTTGATATTGCGCACGAGGGTTTGGTTATACAAAACGGTTAAACTAATTCTGTAATTATGAGCCTGATTAGTGGTATTGTAGATGGCTTGATCTATCCACCGCCGGGATTCCATTTTTTGGTGGTTATTGAAATGTTTCCGCAAACTCCCCAGGATATCCGGTTTCAGAGTGTAAGCGGATTGAGTGTCAATATCCCCACCGAAACTATTGCCGAAGGCGGCGAAAATCGGTTTAAACATCAGTTTCCCGGTGTGCCGCAGTTTAATAAGCTGGTTTTAAAACGAGGGCTGTTCCTGGGGTCTTTTGTTAGCCATTGGGCCCGCAACAGTATCGAAAACTTTGAATTCGATCCTAAAAACGTGCTGATAAGCCTGCTGAATGATAGCCATATCCCATTAAACGTGTGGCATGTTTTTAATGCATATCCTACAAAAATTGATATTTCTGAATTCAATGCCGAACAGAATACCCTTGTAATTGAAACGCTCGAACTTACCTATCAGTACTTTAAACCAATGGGCCTTGATGATCTTGTTGCAGGGGCCGTGGGGGCTGTTGCGGGTGCGGTATCAGGTTCTGTAAGCTTTTAAATTATGCCAATTATAATTAACGAAATCGAAATTTCTGTAACTGTTTCTGATAGTAATTCAACAAGCAGTTCCGGATCTGCTGATGGCTCTTTAAAACAAGAGATCATTAAAGAATGTATTGAGCAGGTTATGGAAATTCTTGATAAAAAAAATGAACGCTGATGCTGGATATACTCAGTGGCTTATTGCCAGGTAAAGAAGCTCAAAAGCTCAAAATTGAATCATGGACCGATATTAACAGAAATGGCCCTGCCGAGAAAAAGTTTACTGCTTTTATTAATCCGGATGAGTTTACACTTAACTACACGGTTATAACAGAAAGTAACAATGCGGCTGGCGCTAACGGAAGCGCCGGGGGCTTTCTTGGTACCAGGCCGTTAGAAGTAGCTTTAAAGTTTTTTCTTGATGGTACAAATGCCAATGGTGTAAAATTAGATGTTCCGGCTAAAATTAAAGAGTTTTATGAGGCGGTGGGTTATGATGGTAAAAAACACCGTACCTGTTTCCTCAGGATAACATGGGGGCACCTTACATGGTTACGTACCAATCAGTATGAGTTTGATTGTGAGCTTAAAACCACCTCTATACAATATAAAATGTTTAAAACCGATGGCACGCCATTGCGTGTTATCATTAATGCAACATTTGCCGAAAAGCTTCCGGCCGCGGTAAGACAGGCAGAAGAAAGGAATTCATCGCCAGACCTAACACATATTCGCATAGTTAAAGAAGGAGACACCTTACCAGCTATGGTACAAAAAATTTACGGCGATTTTAAATATTATCTTGAAGTTGCCAGGGTAAATAATCTTAAAAACTTCAGGGATCTGCAGCCCGGACAAAAATTGATTTTTCCGCCTTTCGATAAAAATGTAAAGCCAACCAGTAATGCCTGAAGAAAGAATTATTCCTGCGGTTAACACGGTAGCCGAATTTAAAATATTAATTAATGGCACCGAAATTCCCCGGTCAGTACCTAAACTTTCGGTTAACGTAATGAAGATGGTAAATAAAATATCATCTGCGACAATTGTAATTCAGGATGRTGAGGCTTCAAATGGCGAATTTCCGTTAACCGACGGGGATCTTTTTACTCCAGGCAACGAGATGGAGATAACCGCCGGCGATCCGGATAATAGCTTTAGTATATTTAAAGGAATTATCATTAAACAATCCATCAAAATAAGAGAATCGGTATCACCAAACCTGATAGTTGAATGTAAACATAAGGCCGTAAAAACAACTATAGGGCGTAAAAGTACATATTTTCATGATCTTACCGACGCTGATATCATCAGCCAGGTTTTAGAAAGTGACGGCTTTTCGTCTTCAGATCTGGAAATTGAATCAACCGATGTAACTCATAAGGAAATGGTTCAGTATAACAGCACCGATTGGGATTTTATATTGAGCAGGGCCGAGGCTACAGGCAATGTTATAATTACAAACGATGAAAAAATAGTTACAAAAAAACCAACCGTTTCCGGAGACGCCACACTTTCATTACTGCATGGTGCAACCGTTATGGAACTTGATGCAGAAATGGATAGCAGAAACCAGTTTACAGCGGTGAAAAGTGTTTCATGGGATATGGCTAACCAGGCAAATGCAGAATCGGATGCTAATGACCCTGCCAACCTCGAAGAAGAAGGGACACTTTCAGTTAATGACCTTGCCACCGTTGCCGGTCCCGATGATTTTGTTTTAAATCATTCCGGTTCAATTACCTCGGCAGAACGCCAGGCCTGGGCCGATGCGCAATTATTAAAATCGCGCCTGTCAAAAATAAGGGGCAGGGTTAAGTTTGATGGTATTGCCACCATAAATCCCGGCGATGTTATTGAGCTGCACGGCCTTGGCGATAGATTTAACGGAAAAGCTTTTGTTAGTGGTGTCAGGCAGGATTATTCAACTGTTTCCGGGTGGAAAACGCAGGCGCAGTTTGGCCACACGCCAGATTGGTTTATAGAAGAAAATACAGTTACCGCTCCCAAAGCAGGTGGTTTACTGCCGGGGGTTGTGGGGCTGCATACCGGCATTGTAACAGATAATGAAGACCCGGATGGTGAACAAAGGGTAAGAGTGAAAATGCCGTACATAAATGCCGATGATGATGGTGTATGGGCAAGAATAGCCCTTACCGATGCTGGTAACGAACGTGGAATGTTTTTTAGACCAGAGGTTGATGATGAAGTACTTTTAGGCTTTTTATATGACGATCCACGTCAGCCCGTAATTTTGGGTATGTTGCACAGCTCAAATAAGGTGCCGCCCATAAGTCCTACCAATGATAATTTTAAAAAGGGATATACTTCCAGGGAAAAACTGAAACTAACCTTTGACGACGAAATAAAGGAGGTTGTTATTGAAACCCCCGGAGAAAATAAAGTGATCATCAGCGATGATAAAAAGGGAATAAGGCTGGAGGACCAGAATGGCCATATCATAACAACCGAGCCATCGGCCATTACTATTAAAGATTCAAACAGCAACCAAATAGTTATTGATGTAAATGGCGGACTTATTACAGTAAAAGGGAATACCAAAGTAATAGTTGATGCGCCGCAAATAGAATTAGTTGACGGTGCAGCGCATCCGCTGGTTTTTGGAGATGAATTGCTCACTTATCTTAACCAGATAGTTAACATTTATCAAACCCATATGCATCCCGGCGAGCTTGCTTTGGGGGCATTACCGGTAACTCCTGCACCACCCGTGCCGCCAATGCCGCCACCAACTCCGTCTTTATTATCGGTTAAAGTAAAAACAGGTTAAAATATGGCGCTTAAAGCAGGCACACCATCAGATTTTTCGGGCAGTATGGCCGAGGCTATACAAACTGCATTTAACAATCATTACCCCGAGGTAATGGGAAGTGCTGCCCCGCCGCCAAGTAAACAGATGCAGCTTTTATTTGTAGCCGTGGCCGAAGGTGTGATC
>NZ_JBFUKF010000170.1:0-11148 GCF_056400985.1 Mucilaginibacter sp. P4_G9
GTTTATTGTTAACTTATTACTAAAAACCTTACTTAAATCGAATGAAACATTCATTGCTGTATTTTTACAGATGCTGTATTGTTATGGCATGTTGCCTCACCTTTTCAGAATATGCGCAGGCGCAAACAGATGCTGATGCCCTAATGATACCCAAAAACTACGTTTGTGCCGCGGGTGTTTATACCCACAGTCAATGGGATAACTATTGGGAAGGTACTTTTAAACGCGATGCCCCAAACCTGGGTACCGTAAGCTCAAATTCATATATGCTGGGTTTTGTTTATGGTCTTACAAATAAGATCAATGTATCAATAGCACTTCCTTATGTAACCACAAATGCAAGTGCCGGTACTTTAAGGGGCGAGCGTAATTTTCAGGATATAAGCGCATATGTAAAATGGCTGGCTGTTAAACAGGAGATAGGCAAAGGATCGCTTAGTTTTCATGCTATTTTATCGGGATCAATTCCTGCAACTAATTATGAGCCCGACTTTTTACCTTTATCTATTGGTTTGCATAGTAAAAATATTGCTCTACGTGGTTTACTTAATTACCAGGTTAGTCGGTTTTTTGTAGCCGGCGCGGCACAGTACATTCGCAGGAGTAATATTACTATCGACAGGAATTCATACTATACTACCGAGATGCATTATACCAACGAAGTGAAGATGCCCGATGTTTCTAACTTTTTTGTAAGCGCCGGTTTCAGGAGTTTACAATTTAATGCCGAGGCAGTGCTTACCAAGGTTACAACATTGGGTGGTTTTGATATCAGGAAAAATGATATGCCTTTTCCAAGTAACAAAATGAATTCAACGCTTGCCGGTGTAATCTTCAAATACAGCTTTCAAAAAATAGCCGGCTTAGAGCTAACCGCCGGTGGTAACTATGTATTAAAGGGCAGAAATGTAGGGCAGGCAAGAACCATGTATGGCGGTGTTTATTACGTTTTTAACACCAGGAAAGAGAAATAATTTTATAATACTTAATAATAATCTGATGAAAAGATCATTACTTTATATAATTCCTACGGTACTTTTAGGTGTAGCCATTTTTAGCTCATCGTGCAATAAAGATATTGTAGACCGTACTTCATTATACCCTGCATTAACACCGTCAAAGCTTGATTTGAATGCTGATACCTGGACCCCGGTATTGGTTAAAGATTTTAGTGTGTTGACAGTATCGGCGCCAGACCTGGTTACTTCACCGGCTTATTTAGCCGATTTGAATGAGATTAAGGCGATGCAAAAAAATTTAACCGACGATCAGAAAGCATCTATAAAATACTGGAGCGCGGGTGCTGTATTAAGGTGGAACGAGATCATGCGCCAACTGGTGRCCAAGCACAACATTCCACCTTATCAAAATGCAGATGGCGCTTACCCGGCGCCAAGTTCGGCCAATCCGTTTAATTACCCCGAGTTTCCGTTTTCGAATCCGCCGTATGCTGCCCGCGCTTATGCTTATGTAAGTACCGCGCAGTATGATGCGCTGATTGCTGCATGGCATTTCAAAAACACTTACAAACGCACTGCTCCTTATAAAAATGATGCAGGCATACAGGCCCTGGTTCCGGTTTCCGAACTGCCATCTTACCCAAGTGAAGATGCTGTTGTTGCGGGTACTACGGTTGAAATGATGAAGCTGTTGTTCCCTACAGAGCTGGCTTTCATTAATGAAAAAGCGCAGGAAGAAAAATTATGCCGTATAATGGCTGGTGCCAACACAAGGGGCGAAATTACCGCAGGCGAATCATTAGGTAAACAGGTTGCCGCGTTGTTTGCAGCACGTGCCCGTGGTGACCGGGCCGGCAAGGCTATTGGCGATGCCAATGTATGGGCAAAGCTTCAAACAACTGCGTTTGAACCAGGTAAATTTTGGCTGAGCTTAGAAACGCCTAAAAGGCCGCCGATGTTACCTTTGTTTTCAAAAGTGCTTCCGTTTTTGTTTGATACGTTAACTGTTGTTTCATTACGCCCGGCTGCACCTTATTTATCCAATTCGGCCGAGTATAAAAAAGAGGTTGATGAGGTATTGTCAATGAGTAAAAACCATAGCCGCCAGCATGAAGAGCAGGTTGCTTTTTGGGCAGATGGTATTGCCACTTATACCCCAACCGGCCATTGGAATGCTATTGCTGCCGATGAGTTTGTAAAGCAAAATTATAGCGAAGTGCGCTGGGCACGTAACTTTGCCTTGTTGAACATGTCTCAAATGGATGCCGCAATTGTTTGTTGGGATACCAAATATTTTTACTTTAATCAGCGCCCGTCGCAAGTTGACCCTTTGGTTAAAACGCTTACAGGGGTGCCAAATTTCCCGGCTTATACATCGGGTCACTCTAATTTTAGCGGCGCCGCGGCAACTGTATTAACTTATTTATTGCCGGATAGGGGTACTAAGTTTACAGACCTGGCACACGATGCTGCTATGTCGAGGTTGTATGGGGGTATCCACTTCCGCAGCGATTGTGAAGTTGGTTTGGTAACCGGCAATAAGGTAGGGCAATACGCAGTTAACAGGGGGAAAGCCGACGGAGCCGGGCTGTAATAAGTACTATCAAATAAGCTATAAAAATGTCACGYTTAATTACCGGTCAAAAAATATACTACACGCTTCGCTTTGCCTGTGCCATGTGTTTTATAGGGCATGGCGCATTTGGAATAATAACCAAGCAAATATGGTGCAATTACTTTGCGGTTGTAGGGATAGGTCATGATATGTCATATACACTAATGCCTTATGTGGGTACGGTTGATATATTGTTTGGATTATCCCTGTTGGTTTACCCGATACGTGCAGTAGCCGGATGGCTGGTGGTATGGGGTTTAATAACTGCATCTATGCGCCCGTTATCTGGCGAACCATTTGCCGAATTAATTGAACGCGCGGGCAATTTTGGTGCCCCGTTTGTGCTGCTGCTTTTACAGGGCGGCTTTAAAATGCCTTTGAAGAAATGGTTTAGCCGTATGGACGATCATGTAAGCCTGGATGCACCTGCCTTAAAAACGGTAATTACTTGTTTAAGGTTATTTACATTCCTGTTACTGCTTGGTCACGGTTGGCTAAACCTGGTTCACAAAGCTGGCCTCCTCAATCAATATCATTCTTTAGGATTTAATGATCCCGGTAAAACAGCACAAATGGTAGGCTTATTTGAAATTGTAGCAGCCTTTTCGGTACTCATCAGCCCTTTTGCCAACATTCTTTTGGTATTGGTCGCCTGGAAAATAGCAAGCGAGCTTTTTTATCCCAAATATGAAATGTTTGAGTGGATAGAACGTGGTGGCAGTTATGGAGTACTGCTATCCCTGTGGTTCGCGGTAAAAAAAGCACCTTCCGGTTTATTGGCATGGCCTTTTAAAAACAAATCTCATCTAAATATAAATTAATCAACATAAAAATCCTGTAAAAACAGGTTTAAGCAGGGTTTAAGCACCCGGCTTTGTCCTTTTAATATTTAAACATTGTAAACACTTTAAAATTCTATGAACCTATTTTTAAAATCTATTTGCGCAATTGCGATTCTTGTACTTCTTAATTATACCAATGTAAATGCGCAAGGCTGCGTAGCCATCAGGAGCACAGGCGGTTTGTGTACTATGGACGAACACCCCGATAGCGCCAGTGCAGCCGAAGGAAGCTGGCTGCTGAACAGTAATAGCCGCTACTTCAGATCGTACAAACATTTTGTGGGTACTAAAGAGCAAAAACAACGTATTGCGTTGGGTACAAACGTTATTAATCATTCTTATACGCAAGACCTAACCCTTACCCGCATCTTTAACAACCGCTGGTCGTTTGCTATTGATGTTCCCATTGTTGATAATGCCCGTTCATCGTTATATGAGCACGGTGGTAAAGAGCGCTTAAGCACGCATTCATTTGGCTTAGGCGATATACGTTTAACTGCATATGCGTGGTTACTAAACCCGGCAAAAGCCCGCAGGGGAAATATACAGGTAGGTTTGGGTTTAAAACTGGCTACAGGCACCTATAACTACCAGGATTATTTTTACCACCAGGGAGGTGCAGCCGATGCTAAAGTGCTTGGCCCGGTTGATCAATCTATCCAATTGGGAGATGGCGGTACAGGCATAACTACCGAAATTAATACCTATTACAACTTTACCAATAAACTTGGTGTATATGGCGGTTTTTATTACCTGATTAGCCCAAGAGAACAAAATGGTGTTTCATCTGCACGTGGCAGTACCCCAAGCGCTAAAGCCGTTGCCAATGGCAGCGATGTAATGAGCGTGCCCGACCAGATAATGCTAAGAGCCGGTGCCAGCTATGGCTTAGGCAAATTTAATTTTTCGGCTGGTGCGCGTTATGAGTGCTTACCGGTGAAAGATCTTGTAGGTGGTAGCAATGGTTTCAGAAGAACAGGTTACATTATATCTGCCGAACCAGGCGTTACCTATCGTTTAAAATCGTTTTCAATTTATGCATTTGTACCAGTTGCTTTAAAACGCGACCGTACACAAAGTGTTCCTGATAAAATTTCAACAAGACTTACAGGAACTTATACACAAGGCGATGCGGCCTTTGCCGATTACGCTGTAAATGTTGGATTAACATACAGATTTAAATAGAGAGTTGATTTTATGATTTAAGGAGAAGCCGGGCGTGAGATACCCGGCTTTTTTGTTTTTTGTAATACTATTTTGTTAAAAAACTATAGTTTTACGGTATGAACACTCCCGAAGAAAACTTTGCGGCACTGGGTTTAAACCTGCCGCCGGCACCAAAACCTCTTGGTGTTTACAAACCTTGTTTAGTTGATGGTAAATACCTTTACCTGTCTGGTCATGGAACGGTACAGGATGATGGAACGCTAATTATTGGCCGTATTGGTGAGACCATTAATATGGAAGATGGTAAGCTGGCCGCGCGCCAGGTAGGTTTAGCTATGCTGGCCACTATAAAAGCCAATATTGGTAGCCTGGATAAAGTTAAAAGAGTGATAAAAGTATTGGGTATGGTTAACTGCACACCCGATTTTGAAAAACACCCATTCATCATAAACGGAGCAAGCGAACTTTTTGCCAAAATATGGGGAGAAGAGAACGGTATAGGCGTTCGCAGCGCGGTAGGGATGGGGTCGTTACCTGATAATATTCCCGTTGAAATTGAAGCCTTGTTTGAGCTGGCTTAGTGAGTGGTGAGTGGTGAGTGGTGAGTGGTGAGTGGTGAGTGGTGAGTGAAATTGCCATACAAGTTATTCAAAATTCTGAAAATTCTTTAATTCGTTTAATTCCGGTTCAGACAAATTCGATGGCTCAAAACTGGTTCACGATAGATAATATCGACAAGCTTGATACGCCGGCGCTGGTAGTTTATCCAGATAGGGTAAAGGCAAACATTGATCTGCTTAAAACCATGATCGATGATGTTACCCGTTTGCGTCCGCATGTAAAAACCTACAAAAACAAAGAGGTTACCCGGCTATTGCTTGCTGCCGGGATTAAAAAGTTCAAATGCGCCACCATAGCCGAGGCCGAACTATTGGCATTGTGCAATGCCCCTGATGTATTGCTTGCGTATCAGCCGGTGGGGCCTAAACTTGATAGGTTTATTAAGCTGATACAAGAATATCCGCAAACAAAATTTTCCTGCCTGGTTGATAATGATCTTGCTGCCGGTGAAATTTCTGAAGCTGCTAAACAACACGATCAAACGATCGATGTTTATATCGATCTGAATGTTGGGATGAACCGTACGGGCATTGCCCCAGGATTTGAAGCATTGCAGCTATATATGGACTGCAGTGTACTGCATGGGCTAAACCCTGTTGGCTTGCATGCTTATGATGGTCATATCCACGATATTGATATCGCTAAAAGAAAAGAACGTTGTGATGCTGGTTTTAAACCGGTTTTAAAACTGCAGCAAGACCTTAAAGCAAAGGATTATCCAGAACCGGTTATTGTGGCAGGAGGATCGCCTACATTTACCATTCATTCCAAAAGAGACTTTGTAGAATGTAGTCCCGGAACTTTTGTTTATTGGGATAGAGGTTATGAAATTGGAATTCCCGATCAGCCATTTTTACCGGCTGTGCTGGTAATTGCAAGAGTGGTTTCCCTGCCCGATGCTACTAAGCTTTGCCTGGATGTTGGCCACAAATCCGTATCTGCCGAAAACGAGTTAGGAAAACGGATCTACTTTTTAAACGCTGCCGAATTGGTGCCAACCGGCCAGAGTGAGGAGCATTTGGTAGTTGATGCCGGTAAAGATCATCACTATAAAATAGGGGACGTGCTGTATGGTATCCCGCACCATGTTTGCCCAACTGTGGCTTTATATGAGCGTGCTTATACAATTGAAAATAATACACTTACTGGTGAGTGGTTAAATGCTGCCCGCGACCGTAAGATCACTATCTGATAAATAATTTATGTTTGTAATTGATGCCCATTTAGACCTCAGCATGAATGCGCTGGAGTGGAACCGCGACCTTACCCGCCCGCTTGCCGAACTTAACCAGCGCGAAGTAGGCTTGACAGATAAACCAGATAGGGCCAAAGCAGTAGTAACTTTACCTGAATTGCGTAAAGGCAACATTGGTTTGGTAGTAGCCACACAGATAGGTCGTTATGTTGCACCGGGCAATCCATTGCCCGGCTGGCATTCACCAGAACAGGCCTGGGCACAAACACAGGGGCAGGTGGCCTGGTATAAAGCCATGGAAGATGCCGGTGAAATGGTGCAGGTGAATGACCTGGCATCGTTAGAAAAACATTTGTCATTTTGGAATGATGGCCAGTCAACAGATAATAAAGCAATAGGCTATATCCTGAGTTTAGAGGGGGCTGATTCTATAGTAACAATACAACACCTGGAACGTGCTTATAATTATGGTTTACGTGCTGTTGGCCCGGCTCATTACGGTCCGGGCAGGTATGCGCAGGGTACCGATGCCACAGGCTACATGGGGCCCAAAGGGCACGAGCTTTTAAAGGAAATGGAACGGCTGAACATTATACTTGATGCTACCCATTTATGTGATGATAGCTTTTGGGAAGCGCTTGATCATTTTAACGGCCACGTTTGGGCCAGTCATAATAATTGCAGGGCGCTGGTGAATCATAACCGCCAGTACAGCGATGAGATGATAAAGGCGCTGGTAGACAGGGGGGCGGTTATCGGTGCAGCTTTGGATGCCTGGATGATGGTGCCGGGATGGGTAAGGGGAGTATCCACTCCAAAAGGAATGAACTGTAACATGGAAGTAATGGTTGACCATATCGACCATATTTGCCAGGTAGCCGGAAATGCACTGCACGTAGGTATGGGTACCGATTTGGATGGAGCCTTTGGCCGGGAGCAATGCCCTTATGACCTGGAAACTATAGCCGATCTTCAAAAAGTACCGCATCTTCTAAAAAACCGTGGTTATACAGATGCGGATATTGAGAATATGATGCACGGTAACTGGTTAAGATTTTTAAGAACGGCCTGGGCGTAAATAACAATAAAATTAGTTTACGATAAAGTGCTGATAGCCAGCTGGAAAGGTGTTCCGACGCAATTTATTTTAACAGCTGTACGACAAGTTGTGTCGTACAGAAAGTGTTTTTAATTATAGATAAGTGCTTAACATCCAGTTGGTTGATGTGTTTTTTGGGGATGTTCCCGGAAAATAACTGCTTGTAGTTCCCTCTTCAAAGGGAACACTTTGAACCATTAGTTATTAACTGTGTTTTCTTCACCCTTGTGTAAAACATCTCCTGCGATTCTGTTAATTATTGTAAATAAGCCAACTTTGCGCCAATGAACGCAGAACAAGCAAGGTTAAAGGATACAAGCTGGAAAAAATGGGGGCCTTATGTAAGTGATCGCCAATGGGGAACAGTACGGGAGGATTACAGCGCCAACGGCGATGCCTGGAATTATATAACCCATGATATGGCCCGCAGTAAAGCCTATCGCTGGGGCGAGGAGGGCATTGCGGGAATCTGCGACAGGCAACAAAACCTGTGTTTTGCCATCGCGCTCTGGAATAAAAAAGACCCGATCATTAAAGAACGTTACTTCGGCCTCAGTAATCCCGAAGGTAACCATGGAGAGGATGTAAAGGAACTATATTATTACCTGGATAGTACACCTACACATTCGTACATGAAAACACTGTACAAGTATCCGCAAAATGAATTCCCGTATGCATTGCTGGTTGATGAAAATAAGCGCCGCACCCGTAACGATCCTGAATTTGAATTGATTGATACCGGTATTTTTGATAAGGACGAATACTTTGATGTTTTTACCGAGTATGCCAAAAACGCCCAGGACGATATCCTGGTCAGGATCACTGTACATAACCGGGGAGCTGCCGATGCCGTACTTAATGTAATGCCCACCTTGTGGTTCCGCAATACCTGGAGCTGGGGTTATGATGACTACAAGCCGTACATTACCGCACACGGCAAGGGCGTAACCGAAGTTTTTCATAAAGACCTTGGGCAGCTTTGGCTGCATACGGAAGGTAATCGCGAAGTTTTGTTCTGCGATAATGAAACCAATATGGGGCGCCTGCACAAGTTTGATAGCGGACATAAATACCATAAAGACGGCATTAACGATCATATTGTACATAAAGCAGATACCATCAATCTTAAAAATACAGGCACAAAGGCAGCTGTAAATTATGATATCTGCGTTGCCGCCAGGCAAAGTGTAACTATCAGGCTAAGACTTTCGCCGGATGCCAATTATAGCTTTGAAGATTTTGACCAGGTTTTTAATACCCGCCAAACGGAGGCCGATCAGTTCTATAATGATATTTACAGCAATAAAAAGGATGCCGATAGATGCCTCATTCAGCGCCAGGCGTTTGCGGGTATGCTTTGGAACAAACAATTCTATTACTCGGATATCCGCCAATGGCTAAATGGCGATCCTTCACAGCCCGAACCTCCTGCCAACAGGGAAAATGCCCGTAACCATAAGTGGAAACACCTTAATACCAAGGATGTAATATCCATGCCCGATAAATGGGAATATCCCTGGTTTGCAGCCTGGGATCTGGCCTTTCATTGTTTGCCCTTGGCTACTATTGATATGGCTTTTGCAAAGAACCAGCTTGTTTTACTTACCCGCGACTGGTATATGCACCCAAACGGACAGTTACCCGCCTATGAATGGGATTTTGGTGATGTGAACCCGCCGGTACATGCTATGGCAACCTGGAAAATATATACAACCGATAAATTAGCCAACAATGGCAAAGGTGATACATATTTCCTGGAGAGGATCTTCCATAAGCTAATGCTCAATTTTACGTGGTGGGTAAATCGTAAAGATATCTCTGGTAATAATATTTTTGAAGGCGGTTTTTTGGGGATGGATAACATTGGCGTGTTTGATAGGAATACGCAACTGCCGTCTGGCCAGCACCTGGAGCAGGCAGATGGTACCAGTTGGATGGCCATGTACTCGCTTAATTTGCTGCGCATAGCCACCGAGCTCGCCGAAACTGATAGGGCATATGAAGATATTGCCTCTAAGTTTTTTGAGCATTTTATCTATATAGTTGAGGCGATGTCAAACCTCGGCGAAAACAACGAAGGCCTTTGGGATGATGACGATGGCTTTTTTTATGACCAGATCCGGTTCCCGGATGATGGATCGATAAAAATGAAGGTTAGAAGCATAGTGGGGCTGATCCCGCTATTCGCAACCGAGGTTTTGGAGGAAGCCGATATTACTGATAGCCCGATATTTAAAGAGCGCCTGAGATGGTTTGCAGAAAAGCGACCTGACCTTGCATCACTGGTTTCCCGCTGGAACGAAAAAAACCGCGACGGCAGGCACCTGATTAGTTTGCTGCGTGGTTATCGCATGAAATCATTGCTGAAGTATATGCTTGATGAAAACGAATTTTTAAGTGATTACGGCATTCGCTCATTGTCAAAATACCATCAGGAGCATCCATTTAAAGTGGCAGTTAACGGAGTTGACTTCGGCATTGGTTATACTCCTGCCGAAAGTGATAGTGGCCTTTTTGGCGGCAACAGCAACTGGCGTGGTCCTATCTGGATGCCCATAAACTATTTAATCATTGATAGCCTGCATCGCTTTCATCAGTATTATGGCGATGATTTTAAAGTGGAGTGCCCAACTGGATCCGGTAATTTCATGAACCTGGCCGAGGTTGCTAATGAACTATACCTGCGGGTATCCAAATTGTTTTTACGGGATGAAAAGGGCAATCGTCCACTGTTTGGTACTAATCAAAAAATGCAAACAGATCCTAATTTTAAAGATTACATACTATTCTATGAGTTTTTTGATGGCGACAATGGTCGTGGCGCGGGCGCATCCCACCAAACCGGGTGGACGGGTTTAATTGCCAATTGTTTGCAGAGTAGTAGTACATAAGCAAGTTCAGGATGATCATGTATGTTTGAAAACTCTCCATCGGGCTTAATTGTGTAAAAAAGACACAATAAGTTTTAATTTGCTGATTTTTATTATTTAGATTTACTGTACCACATTAAAACTAAAATTATCAGCATGAATTACAACAGGAGAAAATTTATTCAAAGCACTGGTGCATTGGTGCTTGGCGGCATGGCCTTATCAGGAAAAGCAGCTACTTTATTAAGTAATATGGCAAGCCCGCATGCGGTAGGCTTGCAGCTATACACATTTTTTGGCGTTATAGATGAAGATGTAAAAGGCATCCTTACTAAAATAGCTGCGCTCGGCTTTAAAGACATGGAATCGGCATTTAGCAAAAAAAGCGGTTACTATGGCATGAGCCCAAAAGAATTTAAGGCTATGGTGAATGACCTGGGTATGAACTGGACATCGCACCATGTGTTAGGCGCGCCGTTCAAACTTCCTCCCGGAGCAAAAATGCCTGCAGGTGCCGATGGTAAGCCAATGGTTATTCCTCCAATGAAAAACCTCCGCGATAATATGCAGGAGCTGGTTGACGATGCTGCTGCCGGGGGTATCAAATACCTGGTATGTGCCAATTCGCCAACAGCTACGCTGGAAGAGGTCAAATCTACCATTGAAGTGTTAAATAAAACCGGAGAGGCTGCCAAAAAGGTAGGGATTCAATTCGCATACCATAACCACGATATGGAGTTTCATCCGGTTGACGGTAAAGTACCATATGACCTGTTACTC
>NZ_JBFUKF010000171.1:0-11045 GCF_056400985.1 Mucilaginibacter sp. P4_G9
GGTATTGCTTTGATGGGAATAATCATCCGCCTCGTTCAACAGTCCCCAGTCCTGGTTGGCAAACCTGGATTGTATTTGCCCGGTATTGCTGTTAGCACCAAGGTTACCTGTTGCGGTGAAGCTATATTCCACGTAACCTAAGGCACCATTCCGGGGCTGATCCAACGGAACATATTTCATTTTTACATTACTGTTTCCCAACTGGGCATAATCTATCCAGGTATTAATGCCGGCATAATTTTCTGCAGTGAACCAGTAACGCATGGTTAACTCGCTGTAGGCTACGCCAACGGAATCGGCATTCACTACCTTCACATATGGGCGGGCAATGTTATTGGTCAGTTGCCCGGTATCACCATCCTGGTACTGCACCTGCAGGTTAAGCGGAATAACGGTAAAGGTTTGACTAAGCGTCGTATCTTTATAAGTTCCATTACCCGCCTGGCTGGCAGTAATAACAGTTGTTCCGGTTCCCACAATATGAACCAGCCCGTTTGTTACTGTAGCAACGTTTGTATTACTGCTGCCAAAGCTAACCGGCAGGCCCGATGAAGCGGTTGCGGAAATGCTAAAATCAGCATCGCCTGGTCTTTTGGCAGGCAGGGCGTTGAAAGTAATCGTTTGAGTCAGTTTGTTTACCGTAAGGCTTTGACTTACCGAACTTGCCGGAAGATAGATAGCACTTCCGTTTTGCAGCGCAGTAATGCTCACCGTACCAGCTCCTTTGATGTGGATTTTCCCGTTTACGATGGCTGCAACTGTGGTATCGGAGCTTGCGTAGGATACCAATAGGCCTGAGCTTGCGGTGGCACCTGCATCAAAATCGGTATCATTTACATTTTTCGAGGGAAGTACATTAAACGCGATAGTCTGAACTGCTTTTTGAACCGTGAGTGTTTGATTTATTGAAGTTGCCGCTTTGTAAGCAGTATTTCCGGCCTGGGAAGCGGTAATGACAGCCGTTCCCGCTGATTTAATATGGATATTCCCATTAACAACAGTTGCAATTGTGGTGTCTGAGCTGTTAAAACTCAGGGGCAAACCAGAAGTTACCGAAGCACCGGGAGCAAAGTCTGCGTCAGTTACAGATTTGACAGGTATAGCGGCAAAATTTATAATTTGATCGCCTAACATATCTGAAGCTATTTCTGAGGAAATCAACGCTCTGCCGTATATTTTTAAATTATCGATGGACCCATTGAACATCGGATCGGAGAACTGAGATTTACCCWGGTAGTTAAGCGTGGTATTTCCAAGCACCGACGGTTTAATAGTAATGTTTGTTGATGAAGCAACGGATGCGCCGTTTACATATATCGTAGTGGTGTTTCCTGCCCGTGTTACGGCCAGGTAGGTCCAGGTATTTAATGGGAACGTGTAATTATAGCTAAGACTCTGTTCTGCAGTCGAACCGTTCTTGGTACCATAACGAATAATGGACTTACCACTGGAAACACCGGCCTGAACCGTAAGGAACATATATTGCGTAGCGCCTGACCCAAAATCAAACACACGCATCCAGGTGCTCAGTGCATCCATTCTTACCCATGCAGATATGGTAAAATCATTCAACGTACTCATAATACCCGCCGGAAGCGTTGCATATGAAGTGGCTGTGCCATCCAGTTTAAGAGATGTTCCGTATTGGCCCGCATTCCGGGTTGCAGTGGCTGCTAATGTACCGTGATTGGCTCCCCAGCTGTCGATGGCCCGTGTTCCGCTTGTTTCGTCAAATTTCAGGTAACTAACCTGACCAACATTAGGTAATGCCACTACCTCCGCGCTTGGAGGCATTTCACCTACACTATCAACCGAAGCAACTTCATAGTAATAAGTAGTTCCGTTACTAATATTAGTATCGGTAAACCTGGTAGTGCTCACATTTCCGATAGTGGTATAAGGCCCTCCAGATGTGGTTGAACGCTTAACATTGTACGTCAGGTTCTGAATAGCATCCCATTCCAGGATGTTTTTGGCATCACCTGCTGCAACGATAACATTACTTACTGCAATATTCTGTACGGTTAACGTAATAGTTTGCGTACCTGTACTACTACCATTGCTGGCAGTTAAGGCGATAGGAAAAGTACCGTACACGGTAGGCGTACCGGATATTACACCCGTAGTACTGTTTAAACTTAAACCTGCCGGTAAGCCTGTTGCCGCAAAATTGCTGAGCGGCTTAATGGTAATGGTATAAGTAAATGTTTTGCCAATTAAAGTTGTAGGCTGAGTATTGTTGGTAATGGCAACCGATAATACTTTTGTTTGTGCCGGCGCCGGCCAATAAACGCTATTTCCAGCTTGGGTAGCGGTAATGGTTGAGGTTCCGGTAGAAAGAACGTGAACTTTACCATTCAAAATTTTTGCGACCGTAGTGTCCGAACTGGTATAGGTTACCGGAAGGCCCGAAGAGGCGGTAGCAGCAGGATCAAAATCATCATCGCCCATTAATTTTGAGGCAATAGAATTTAGCGTTATGGTTTGACTTAAATAACCGGCAGCAATTTCAGATGCACTTAAAGCCCTGTTGTAAATCTTAAATTCATCAATTGATCCTTTAAACATAGCATCAGGAAACTGAGATTTACCCAAGTAATTTAGGGTGGTACTGTCAATATCAGCTGGCTTGATCGTAATAGCTGTAGTAGTAGTAACTAAAGAGCCGTTAATATACATACTGAATGTAGTACCCGACTGAGTAATTGCAAAGTGTGTCCAGGTATTAAGCGGAACAGTGTAAGTATAGTTCAGCCCTTGTTCTGAACCTCCATTTTTAATCCCGAAACGTACCTGGCCGGCAATTCCGGTTTGTACGGATAAATACAGGTACTTGGATGTTCCTGTTCCAAAATCAAATACACGCATCCAGTTTGCTAATGCATCCATTTTCACCCATGAGGATATGGTATAATCAGATAAAGGCTTCACTATACCCGTTGGAAGGGTAGCATATGAAGTAGCGGTTGCATCCAGTTTAAGTGCCTGTCCGCTTCTGCCAGTACTACGGCTTGCAGTGGCTGCTAATGTTCCGTGGTTTGCACCCCAGCTATCTATGCTCCGGGTTCCGCTCGCTTCGTCAAATTTCAGGTAAGTAAGTTGCCCGGTATTTGGTGTTGCCACTACCTGGGCACTGATGGGATTTTCGCCTATACTATCCACAGCAGCTACTACATAGTAATACGTGGTTCCATTGCTCACGTTTGTATCGGTGAACTTTGTACCCGAAACCGAACCGATGGTAGTATAAGTTCCCCCCGAGGTAGTTGAACGTTTAACATGGTAGCTAAAGTTTACCACCGGGTTCCACTCAACTATATTCTTAGCATCGCCGGAGGCAACTATAACACCTTGTACCGTAGTGCTTAAAATTGTTAATGATAAGGCAGCTGTATCTGCCCCGGCTTGATTTGAAACGATTAAAGAAACAGCAAAAGCTCCCGGTACAGTTGGAGTTCCGGATATTACGCCGGTAGTAGCATTTAAGCTTAAACCGGCAGGAAGCCCGGTAGCATTAAAGCTGGTTGGCGATTTAATACCTGTAATACTGTAAGAGAATGATCTGCCAATCAACGCGGTATCTGCTAATGCACTGGTAATCGCCACCGGTATGGAACGGTCGTCCAATAGCTGAACATCGTTACCTGTTCCTCCTCTGTAAGTGATACGGAAACTATATCCTCCTGCCGAAATAAGAGACATTTCGGGCAGGTTGTTGAAAATTCCGTTAATAGGCGAAGTTCCACTATTGTTAATAATCGTATATGAAGCTCCTGATGGCAGTGTACCCGCAATAGGAATTAATTCAAGCTTTGGCTTATTTAGCAACGTCACTGTTTTAGCTGTAACACTATCGCCAACACCTGTACCCAAATTCAGTTCGGCCTGGTAGGTAGCGTCAGACTTTAAGGTAAGGCTTGCAACACTTAAAGTGCCCACCTTTAAAAATCCCGGCTCCAATATTGCACCTGCACCAGATCCGGTTCCAAGAGTTGCCGAGGACTGAGTTAGTCCCCAGCCTCCCAGTGAACCTTGTTCTATAATTACAGGACTAACAAAAACCCCACTGGTTGGGTTATTGTTTATCAATAATTTCCCTCCTTTTACGGTGGTAGTTCCGCCATAGGCCTGGTTACCCCACATTTCTAAAACGCCGGTACCTATTTTTTCAACTATCAAACTACTGCCATTAGCGTTAATGGTTCCGCCATAACTGGAATAAGTGTTAAGGGCGCCAATACTGATAACAGGCGCACCGCCCGCATCGGCACGGATATAACCACGACCGTTGAGTGCACCGAAGTTTAGCGTTCCACTTGAAAAACCGATACTTTGACAATCAACGGCATTCGCATCTAATAACCAGTTTGCGTTTGCACTACCTGATTCGGGAACTCCGAAACGTATTCGCTGTTTACCGCTTCTCAACTTTGAGATAAAGGTGCCGGTAAATTGGCTATTGTCGCCCAGGAGATTAAGGCCTGCATAATCATTCCCGTCATGCTGCAGGGTACCGGAGCCTAATAGTTTTCCGTAAAGAGATATTGAATTAACATCTTCATACATAAAACTGGTTCCGGGCAATACTTCTATGTCGTTATACAATTTGAGGTCGGCACCGGCCGTAGCTTGCAGCGCCCCTCCATTCATCTGAATTTTGCCTACACCCAATGGGCCTGCTGTAGGATTGCTTGCAGTTCCGGTTCCCAGGCCCGCTGCCGCTACAGTACCACCACTAATAATTGTGTTTCCTGAATAGGTATTATTACTATTTCCTTTAACGTATAAAACAGCCGCCCCGGATTTCATTAAGGAACCTGTTCCGCTTATACCTCCGTTCAAAACAACGTCGCCTGCGGCGCTATTTACGTTTAACTGATTAGTTAGCAGTAACGGAGTGGCTAAAGTCTGAGGTCTGGATGAGTTGTTAACCAGGTCATTCTTCATTGTCAGGGCATTACCAAAGATGATATTTCCGTTGGCAGCTGCGCCAAATTGAATTCTTGAGGCTACCAAACCAGTAATATCATTAGTTAAAAGGCTATCACTTGCCGCACCAAAAGTTATAATGGCTGGATTTACCGGAACTATATTTTCAACCCAGTTCCCTGCAAGGTTCAATGAATCTGTAATGGCTGTTGGGCTCCATGTAAATGAGTTTGCACCCGGCACTCCAAAAGCTTCCGGCGAATTAGCACTTTCTTTTGTAGCGCCTACAGAAGAAACTACATAGTAATAAGAATTTCCGTTACTTACATTAATATCGGCATAGGTATTAGCTGACACATTGGCTACAGTAACATAAGGGCCTCCGCTTACTGTGCCCCGTTTAACATTATAAGTAGCTGCTCCCGAAGCGCTGCTCCAGCTCAGATCAACTTCATTGTTTTTGTTAACCACAATGGGCTGTGCCGGGGCTGCAGGAGGAACGGCAGCAAAAACTTCATTTGAATTACCGCTTTCTTTATCCCCTGTAAGGGCTGTAACAACATAATAGTTATTCACTTCCGGCACAGGAGATACATCGGTAAAATTAGTACCGGTAATTCCTGCCTGAATTGTTGTGTAAGTTCCCCCGGAAGTTAGCGACCGTTTTACCGAATAACTAGTTGCGTTAGCTGAAGCTACCCAGGTAAGATTAACTTGTGTAGTGTTAACAACCGATGCCGCAGCAGAAGCAGGCGCCGCGGGCGTTTGATTATTTATCGTGTTAAGTATCAGCGTTGCCGTACCTGTTCCGCTGGCATTTGTAGCAGCTATGGCAATTTCGCTTTGTCCTGTTGTGGTTGGCGTACCAGCAATAACGCCGGTTGCCGTATTAATGCTAAGCCCTGCCGGCAAGCCAACGGCACTATAGGATGATGCATTAGCACTGGCAATAATGCTATAACTAAACGATGCGCCAATGGTAGCTGTGGCTGTGGTAGCACTGCTGATTTCCGGAGAACCGGCTGGCGCGGTTTGACTATACGCCACATTACTGAACGTGGCAGTATTTAACGCCGAAGTATTATTGGAGAGGGTATAAAATCMCGCGTACAAATTAGTTGGGAAACCTGTTGCAGAATACCAGCAACCATCATTAGTCCAGTTAACACCATCCTGCGTATGATACACAAATATGCGGGTGCCTACACGTTCAATTTTTAACCACCAGGGTGCTTTGGGTTGCCAATGCCTGCCGGCCCCTCCCGTACCGTTAAGATAAAGATCATAAAAAGCAGAACCAGGCGCCAGCGATTCGCGTAACATGACACCGCAGCCGCCGCTCGTGAGCGACATATTCTCAACTTTTACCACCAGGCCGGCATCGCCGCTAACTTTTTTGAAATTGAAACTGAAGGCCGTACTGGTGGACGTGCCCGCACCTTTAAGTGTCCAGATCCCGTTATTGTACGAAGCGCTGCCTGCCAACCCGGTATTACCGATATCTATATTGGTGAGGTTGCTCACCGCCTGCACATGATCGGCAGGATAATATACAGGGGATAAGCTATGTGCGGTAGAAGTATCCGATGATTTCAGATATAAAAAATCACCACCGGCCGGAGAATAATTAGTGGCCCCGGACTGCATCAATGCGGCCCTCATCCTGTCGGTATTAGTGGTGGCTACCCCCTTACGTACATTATAAGCGCTGTAAATGAGGTTGGTCATATCGCCGGCCCTTGCTCCGGGCTGAATCCCCCAGCTGGTCCAATAACTTGCATATCCCCCAAACGGGATATAAGTCATGGTAGCTCCGTCAAAGGCGTATTTATGATAAAGCTCGCCGATTGCCAATACCCGGTTATCCAGTTCGGCAAACATATCTATCCCCTGCTTGTAGGCAACTTCTGCGCCCCAGGCCAGGGCAGCTGCCTGCACGCGCCAATGGTCGTCGCGGCCTGCATCCCCAACTTCGCCATTGGGCAGTGAATTGCGCATGCCTCCCCCGGCATCCATCCTGTAAACTTCCACCGCCTGATTAAACCGGGTGGCATCATCACAAAAAACAGACGCAGCCAGGGCTATTTTTAACTGAAGAGCGCCTTTGTTCTGGTCGCGTAAGGGACCAGGCACCCAGGAAGTTGGAAATAACACATTAGCAAAATAATTTTTTACATGCTGTGTATTGGCCGCGGTCCAGCCGGGAAAAGTAGAGCGGAGTATTTCGGCACCTATGCCCCAATACTGGGCATAATCGCCAATATCCAGCATAGATTCATTACCACCCCAGGTGGTATTGGTTACCGCCCAGCCATCAAGTATATTAGTAGCTTTTCGGGCATAAGTTGAATCTCCTGTAAACCACCACATAAACGCCAGGTTGTGGATAGCAATCATATCATTCTTCCATTGTCCGTTATTCAAATCGGGAGCACGGGTTACGGTTTGCTGCGGCGCAGCAGGAGAGTAACTTAGTTGGGAATGGTAGTCACTCTTAAATGTATTGTAAGCCGAAAGCCAGGGCTCTTTGGTAATATTGGCTTTGAGCTGGTCCAGGTCGGCCCGGTTAAAGGCCACACCGGGATGTACAAAAGTTTGGGCCTTCACAGGTGAAATACCTGAAAGAATCAGGCCGATACTGGTTAGTAAAAGAAAAACGGATTTTCTTTGCCTTATCCGTTTCAATTGGTCAAGTAAATGTTTCATCATATCGGGGTTTTAACTTAGGTTAGAAACTCATGAAAAGTTTTATATATGACTGATGATGTATTGATCAAATACTCTGTGCTGTAGAGATTTCGGTAAAAAAAGATTATTATTTAATTCCGACAGTTGATCAGTCAACCGGTTTGTAAATCAGGCTGTGCAAATTGAATTTAGACAGCATGGAGATTTGGGTAGTTCTACCAAATGGATAATATGGGTTATGACAAAAAGCGCTCAAGGCTCTTTTCCTGAAAATGTATGCCAATGCGGTTCGATTAAGCACATCGCCCGCCAATGCATATTGAGATATCAAGCAGAAAGGAGATCAGAAAACTGAGTAAAACTATAATAAATGAGTGGCCGAATCCGGCAATGTTAGATATTAACTCCCCCAAAGTGGGTTAACATAGCTTAACACATTTCAAACACAACACGATATTAACACTTAACAATCAGTGAATTACGTTTTTTACATAATTAACACTAAACTGATGTATCGTGCAATTTAGGCGCATTCAAATATTTGTGCCTTTTGTTGGCCAATACAGGTACCGAAGGGACCTGGATCATTTAACCAGGATCAGGCAATAAAAACAAAGGTATCGTTTGATGCTTATATCTTCCTTACGTTATAAGCTATTCCGTTAGCTATTATTAATAACAGCTAATCGTCGTTAACTATTTAGATCCGTTTGCCTTGTTAACTCCCCGGGGCTTTTAAAAAATTACGGCGATATTTTTTAATATACTCTGAAGGGTTTATTCCAAAAACCCTATGAAACTGTTTCCGGAAATATCGGGAATCATTGATACCAACTTCGTACGCAACCTCTTTAACCTGGATATCTGTTTTGATCATCAGTTCGGCTGCTTTTTTAAGCCGGATATACCGGATAAATTCGCTGATAGAGAGGCCTGAGATAGATTTAACCTTTCTAAACACATTCGATCGGCTCATTCTCATTTCCAGGATTAATACTTTTACATTAAAATCTTTATCCTTAAGATGCAGCTCAACAATCTCAGTCGCTTTCTTTAGGAAAGCACTATATTCCTCAGAAACCTTTTCGTTATTACTTTGAAGGGTAACATCATTAATAAAATATTTTTTTAATGAATCGCGTCCCTTTAATATGCTTTTAATCCGGGCTAAAAGTAATTCTCTTTCAAACGGCTTTGTAATATAATCATCTGCACCGCATTCAATACCTTTAAGTTTAATCTCCGGTGATGTCGTTCCGGTAAGCAGAATTACAGGAATGTGGCCAAACTCATCTGATTCTTTAACGTTGGAACAAAATTCTACGCCGCTTATTCCGGGCATAACGATATCAGATACTATAATATCTAATTCTTTGCTTCTGACAATGTTGAAGGCATCTTCGGCGTTCTCTGCTTTAAAAACGTTATAATGATCATGAAGAATTTGTTCAAGAAAATTCCTTATTTCGGTATTATCGTCCACTACAAGGACATTAGGTTTTCGTTCGACAACGTCGCTAAAAACTTGATCCATACTCTTTGAAATGGTTTTTTCGTCTTTAGATGCAGGCTCCGGAAAATCAATATACAGTTCGCCAAATAGATGAGCATCGGAGGATTTTTTTTCGTTTTGAAAATCCGGAGAAATGTTATCCATGTTCTTTGGCAATTGATAAGTAAACACCGTTCCAGCCTCGTCATCACTCGTATAGGTTAAGCTTCCTTTTTGCATTTCCGCAATTTTTTTGGAAACAAATAAGCCAATACCAAAACCACTTTTCCTCGCCGATTCTTTACGGTGATTAAGCCTGAAAAACTTATCAAATAATTGATCTCCAACATGAGGGGGGATGATAGGCCCTGTATTTTTCACTAACACCGAAACGCTATCAACATCATCCCTTAAAACAAAAGATACACTCCCCTTTTCGCCACAATATTTAATCGCATTAGATAAAAGATTAAACAACACTATCTCGATTTTCTCCCTATCGGCAAAAACAGGCAAACTGTTTGTTACATTATCAAAATGATATTTGATGTGTTTTGCCTTTATCTGGTTATTAAAGCATAAAAACACTTCATTGCACAGTTCACTTAAATTTAATATCTCGGGCTTTAGCTCAGATACCTCGTTCTCGGCGCTTTTAAATAACAATAACTGATCTACCAGGCTCAAAAGCCGCCGTGTGTTTCTGTAAACTGCGCCCACATCAACAGAATGAATATTTACGCCATCGCTGTTAAGCAAGTCTTTTATCGGATTGACAATCAGGGTTAAAGGCGTCCTTAGTTCATGAGCAACATTTGTAAAAAATGATATTCGTTTTTCATTTAATTCAGCCTCCTTGGCCGCTTCAAGAGCAGTTAGTTTAACTTTATATTTTAAAAAATCTTTTTGTCTTTGATAACGAATATAAGTGTATACCCCCCCTCCGGCAAGTGTCAGATAGAGGCAGTACATCCACCAGGTTCGATACCACGGAGGTAAAACAGTAATCCTGACCATACGGCTTTGGGGATTCCAAACGCCGGATGCATTGGTAGATTTAATTTCGAGTGTATAACTACCGTCCATTAAACTTGCATAACTGATAGACCGAACTCCGTTTTTGATATAATTCCAGGCCTTGTCTTTTCCTCTTAGAATATAGGCATACTGTATTTTTTCAGGAAACGTATACTCCAAAGCTGCAAATTCCAGCGAAAACAATGATTTCTCGAATGGTAACGAAATACGACTAACTTCCTGAATACCAATAGCATTATCAACATACTCACTCTGTGCTGTTATGGAGGTATTTAAGACGTTAACACCAGTAACAGTTAGGGCCGGGAAATTTTTATCTGCTTTAATGGCAGATGGGTTGAACACATTAAAGCCTTTTATGCCGCCGAATAATAATTCGCCAGAGCTTAATTTCGCCGAAGCATTATAGTAGAACTGATTTGACTGAAGACCATCATCAGCATGATAATTTTCAAAGCTTAACTGCTTCGGACTAAGTTTGGATAAACCATTATTAGTTGCCAGCCAGATATAGCCCTGATTATCTTCCTCTATATTTAAAATACCGTCATTGGGCAAGCCATCTTCTTCGGTATAAACGGAAAATTTGCTATTTCCTGGTGTTAATTTCCATAAACCACTTCCCTGTGATCCAATCCATACATTACCGGTTTTGTCAATTCTAATGGCTCTTACACAACTACCTATGCGATATTGAATAACTGCTCCGGATTTCTTGTTAAGCTTTAAAATGCTATTTACTGTACCAAGCCAAAAGTTACCCGAGTGGTCTTCTGCAATGGAAAATATATCCTTGTAAACAGCATACGGAACACTTTTAAACTGCTTGCTTGCTGCATCAAACTTATACAATCCTTTTGTTACATTACGTGCAGAAGGGCCTCTGAGGCAACTTACC
>NZ_JBFUKF010000172.1:0-11033 GCF_056400985.1 Mucilaginibacter sp. P4_G9
GTTGTCTATTAATGATTTAATCAGGCCAATCCGTCTTTCAAAAGAAGGCAGTTTCTGGCTGATTTCTATCGTATCCAATTCTTTAGAAAGATTGGTTTTGATTTGGTTAAAAGACGAAGTATAATACTCCACCTTTTGTAAAAGGTTATTTACCGATGTGTCTGATTTTTTGAGTGACCGCATCAGCGAATCCCGCGACAGGATGGCAGCGCGGAGGGAATCCCTTACCGATCGCTGTTTTTTCTTTTTTGTTTGCGCAAGCACATCGGCACAAGAAAAAAGCGTGATGAATAATAAGATAAAAGCGGTAACCTTAGATAATTTATGCATCGTAAAAGATAGGCTGAAAGCAATGTGTTAACACATTATAGCTGAAAACGTTTTAAAAAAGATAAAAGATGTAAGAGGTTGTATAAAATCCGTGCGTCATTGCGAGTATCCACCAGGATAATCCTGGAAAAAAATGGGGATGACGTGTTGGGTTTAGGGCCTCACAACACCAATGTCATTCCGAGCTCAGCGCGGCAATCGCGAACTGTGCAGGTCCGCCCTGTATAGCATGCGATTGCTTCGTTCCTCGCAATGACATAGATTATATTAAAAAATAGATCTGACAATCAGACACTTGCAAACACGCCATTATAAGGTACGAAGCAATCCCCTACTATGCAGATTGGATTTTGTTAAAAAAAGGCTGTCATGCTGAGCCTGTCGAAGCATAGCGGGTGAAGGCCTCTGCGCGCGATCCTTCGACAGGCTCAGGGTGACAGCCAATTACTTCCTGCCCTTATTTAGAGGCAACAAAATTTTCTATTCCCAATCTATATGAATCCATACCAAAACCGGCAATAACACCTTTGCAACTTGCAGCTAACATAGAATGGTGTCTAAACTCCTCGCGTTTATAAACGTTAGAGATATGCACCTCGATAACAGGCGTATTGATGGCCGCAATGGCATCGGCGATAGCAATAGATGTATGGGTATAAGCGCCGGCATTTATTACTATGCCATCGTATTCGAAACCAATTTCGTGCAGCTTGTTTATAATTTCGCCTTCAACATTACTTTGGTAATAATTAATGGTGATGTTTGCGTAACGTGAGCGCAGCTCTTCAAGGTAGCTTTCAAAATTGGTGTTACCGTAGATTGATTTTTCGCGTACACCAAGCAGATTTAAATTGGGGCCGTTAATAATTTGTATCTTCATTGGTTCAAACTTAACTATAAAACATTAAAAGTAAAATCAATTGGATTGGCGTTCGGCAATAAAAGGTTTCCAGGCTTATTTAAAATTAGAGAAATCGCTGGCTGATAACTCTGTTGAAGCTTATAGCAGGGATATAGAAAAGCTGTTTCAATTTGCTGATGCACAATCAATTAAACTAAAGCCAGAAGCTATTACTTTAAATGATCTGCGCCAGTTTATTAACTGGGTGAATGAGTTGGGGATGATTCCGTCTTCGCAGGCCAGAATACTGTCTGGCATTAAGGCTTTTTATAAGTATATGCTGATGGAGGATATTATAAAAAATGATCCGTCGGAGTTATTGGAATCACCCAAAATACAGCGCAAACTGCCCGATACGCTCAGCTACCAGGATATCAATAAAATAATTGCCGCTATTGATCTTTCCAAACCCGAAGGCGCGCGTAACAAAGCCATATTAGAAACACTTTACGGCAGTGGCCTGCGGGTATCTGAGCTTACAGAGCTTAAACTATCTAATCTATACCTTGATATTGAATTTATAAAGGTTACCGGTAAAGGCAATAAAGAACGCCTGGTACCTATTGGTGCCGAGGCTATCAAAGCCCTTAAAATATGGATTGAAAATGTTCGTGTACATACTCCAATAAAAAAAGGAGAGGAGGACATTGTGTTTTTAAACCGGCGAGGATCAAGGCTAAGCCGCCAGCTTATATTTTTAATGATCAAAGATCTTGCAGAGATTGTAGGGTTAAAAAAAACGATAAGTCCGCACACCTTCCGCCATTCCTTTGCTACTCACCTTGTGGAAGGCGGCGCTGATTTACGTGCCGTACAGGAAATGCTGGGCCATGAAAGTATCACCACAACCGAAATTTATACGCATTTAGACAGGGAGTATCTGAAGAGCACAATCAGCCAGTTTCATCCCCGGTCATAAGTTGGCAACCGCTTTCACCATTCTGTCCCTGCCGCTCATATCCTTCCTTAATTCTATGTTTACAAAGCCCTTATCCCGCAATAATTCTACTGTTTCCTTACCAAAGCTTTCGTTAATCTCGAAAAACAGGTACCCGCCTGGCATTAAATTAACCAAAGCAAAATCGGCTATAGCCCTGTAAAATAGCAGGGGATCGTTTTCTGGCACAAACAGGGCTGTATGCGGCTCAAAATCGGTTACATTGGTATGCATCTGCTTTTTATCAACAATAGTAACATAGGGCGGATTGCTCACAATGATATCCGACTTTGGAATGGTGCTATCAGGTAAAAAAGTGAGTATATCAAGGTTTAGGAAATGAACTTCTGTTTCATTAAGTTCTGCATTATCCTCGGCAGTTCTTAACGCGTCCTCAGATACGTCTATTGCAAAAACAACAGCACCAGGTAAATTCTTTTTCAAGGTAATAGCGATGCACCCGCTACCGGTTCCTATGTCGATAATGCGTCCGGAAAACTTTTCACCTTTCACTTTTTGCCTTTCTCCCAAAATCCACTCAACCAACTCCTCGGTTTCAGGCCGGGGAATCAGTACGGAAGGATTTACTGTAAAAGGCAGACCGTAAAACTCAGTAATACCTAAAATATATTGAATGGGTTTACCTGTTAGTAATTCGGCGAGGATATTTTTTAACTTTTCAGATTGTTCGACGGTTATTTCCTTTTCAGGAAATGCTTTAACAGATGCTTTTGATAAGTTAGCTACCACGCTGATGCACAATAAACTAAGTGCCTCTGTTTCATTAATGGCGTAAATATTGTTCAGCCGTTTGTAATCTTCAAAAACATCCTGGATTGTAATCATACAACAAAGTAACATAAAAGCTACTTTTGCTGCATGGTTCAACATGAAATATTTATGCAGCGCTGCCTGGAACTTGCCGAACTGGGTGCCGGGCTGGTTAGTCCGAATCCGATGGTGGGCGCCGTTGTTGTTCATGATGGTAAAATAATAGGCGAGGGGTATCACCAGAAATATGGCGAAGCCCATGCCGAAGTAAATGCTATTGCACAGGTTACCGGCAGGTTTGATAATTCAACTGAATTGCTAAAGCAATCGGTAATATATGTTTCTTTGGAGCCATGCGCGCATTATGGTAAAACGCCGCCCTGCGCCGATTTGATCATTAAGCACCAGATCCCCGTAGTGGTTGTTGGCACGCGCGATCCTTTTGCGCAGGTTGATGGTAAGGGAATTGAAAAGCTAACAGCTGCCGGTATTAACGTAATCACGGGGGTGCTGGAAGCCGAGTGCCAGTGGCTCAACCGCCGCTTTTTTACTAAGGTGCAAAAACACAGGCCATACATCATCCTGAAATGGGCGCAAACTGCCGATGGCTTTTTTGCCCCGGATGATGGCAGCCAGCTTTGGATAACCGGTACCGAATCGCGTAAGCTGGTACATAAATGGCGCAGCGAAGAAGATGCTATATTGGTAGGAAAAAATACAGTTGCCATTGATAACCCACAATTGAACGTACGCTACTGGGAAGGCCGATCGCCCAAACGGGTGGTTATTGATAGGCGGCTGGAGTTAAACAAACAGTTGAACGTATTTGATCAATCTGTTGAAACACTGATTTTTAACGAAATTGAATTTAATGTTGACGGCAAGAACAAATATATTGCCCTGGAGGATTTTGAACGTTATGTGCCCCAGTATATTTTGTACCAGTTATACCTGCAGGATATTCAATCGGTTATTATTGAAGGCGGCGCACGTACCCTGCAAACATTCATGGAAGCCGGTTTATGGGATGAGGCCCGTATTTTCACAGGGAAAACTGTTTTAGCAAAAGGCATAAAATCACCACAAATAACAGGTATAATTGCGGGCGAATCTTTAATTGGGGCCGACCGCCTGCAAGTGTTATACAATAAGCCTATTATATAAAATGCTATACGTTTTTTTAAGTATCTGTTGCAGTGTTATTGTGTCGATTATGCTAAAGCTGGCCAGGCGTTATCATATTGATGTTTTCCAGGCAATCACCTGGAATTACTCAATGGCCATACTGCTTACCTGGATATTTTTTAAACCATCGCTATCAAACCTGCAGGATACTCCAATTTACAATTACCTGGCGCTCGGGATACTATTTCCATTGATTTTTGTAATTATGGCATCGTCGGTACGTAAGGCAGGGATAGTGCGTACAGATGTGGCACAACGTTTATCGCTGTTTATACCTATAGTTGCTGCATTCTTTTTGTTTGGCGAGGCGTCAAACACAGTTAAAATAATTGGTATTGTGCTGGCATTTATTGCTATCATATGTTCAATCCCCTGGCAAAAAAACGCAGGCAACAGAATAGAAAATGGCTCGTGGTTTTATTTGCTTATTGTGTTTTTAGGCTTTGGAGTTATTGATGTATTATTAAAACAGATAACCAAGGTAAACAATATACCGTTCACTACGGCTATCTTTATCGTATTTATACTGGCGTTTGTATTATCGCTGATTGGATTGTTTTACCAGGTTATTACAAAAAAAATGCGTTTTTCCTGGCCGCATATTTTAATTGGCTGGGTATTGGGTATGTTTAACTTTGGGAATATATTATTTTACCTAAAGGCCCATAAGGCCCTGGCAAACAATCCATCATCTGTATTTTCAGCAATGAACATCGGTGTTATTGTTGCTGGTGCTTTAGTTGGTATGCTGATATTCAAAGAAAAACTTAGTCTTCTTAATAAAATAGGGATAGTGATAGCTGTTTTGGCTATTGTAATCATCTACTTTCCGCAAACGCTGGGTTTTCTGCACTTGTAACGTTTAATATTCATTACGAAGGCCGATAACCGCTTTTGCTTTAAACTTTCAGCTACAGCTTTAAAAATGCTTTTTGACGATACTTACCAAACTATAGAAAAACCAACCGAAAGCCTTTTTCGCGACCGTGGCAGTAAGTTCCTGGGCTTTGCATATCCTATCAGGTCAGAAAGTGAGATTAAAGGTATTGTTGCTAAACTGAAAGCCGAACATCCCAAAGCCAATCACCATTGCTGGGCCACACGGTTAAGTATCGATAGGTCGGTATTCAGGATAAATGATGATGGTGAACCATCAGGCACCGCCGGGCGACCTATTTTAAATACCCTGTTATCTAAGGATCTTACCAATATCCTGGTTGTAGTTGTGCGCTATTTTGGTGGTACATTGTTAGGTGTTCCCGGTTTGATCAATGCTTATAAGGTTGCTACCGAAGAGGCTTTGAAGCTGGCTGTTGTTGTCCATAAAACCGTAAACGATGTTTATACCATTACATTTGATTACCTGCAAATGAACGATGTAATGCGGATAATTAAGGATGATAGCCTGGTTGTACTTGAGCAGCAATTTGATAATGATTGTAGCATACGGCTTTCCATCCGCAAAACGCAGGTAGAACAAACCCTGGGTAAATTAAGTAAGATAAATGCGTTAAAATCCCTGTATAATTATAGTCTTTAACGGATATATATCTATTTTTCAGAATAAATATCAACACTGAAAAAAAGATGTGCGACAAGTAATGTCGTACATCTTTTTTTATTTAAACCTTTAAGTTTCTAATAATAAGACAATTACAAGACTAAATACAAAATAGTTAAAAAAAAACGACAAACCCTCACTTTTGTACCGGAACACACAAATCGATACACATTTACCACCCCCGTTAATGTTATTATTAACCTGTTAGTTCAGCCTTAATTTTAACGCTCAATTAATGCCTTTTTAATTCCTGTTTTGTGGCTTAAATGAGTATTTTAGTCGCATATGCAATCTTTTGAATTAGATAAAACCGATCTGCTCCGCATTAAAACCGCCCTTGAGGGCGATGATGCTGATTTAGAGGTTGTTTTGCAGGACTACCACGCTTCGGAGATTGCCTTACTCTTTGAACAGCTTCCGCAGGAAGCGAAAGAACGCATTATCAATATCCTGCCAACCGACGTTGCCTCAGAAGTAATTTCGGAAATGGACGAGGAGCATCACCCCGAAGAACTGCTCATTAATCTGCATCCCGAAAAAAGATCGGAGATTGTGGAGGAGCTGGACTATGACGATGCCACCGATATTATTTCACAGCTTGACGAGGATCAGCAGCATGAAATATTAAAGGATATCGACCAGGAAGATGCAAGCAGCATTCGGGCCTTGTTAAGTTATGACGAGGATACAGCGGGTGGTTTGATGAACTCCGATATTATTAAGGTGAACATCAACCTTGATAAAAAAAACGCGTTGGACGAGATCATCCGTCAATCTGAAGAAATGGAAGAGTTTTACACCATTTATGTTGTCGACGATTTTGATATCCTGAAAGGAATATTATCCATAAAAGATGTAATTAAGGCCCACGCCGATGTAAAAGTGAAAGCCCTGGTAAAACGCGACCCTGTTTACGTAAAGGCCGATCTTGACCAGGAGGAAGTGGCGCGCTTAATATCACAGTACAATTTAACCACCATCCCCGTAGTTGATGATAACATGAAACTGCTTGGCAGGGTTACAGTTGATGATATCATCGACGTAATGGAGCAGGAAAACACCGAGGATCTATTAAAGATCTCCGGTGTATCTGAAGATGAGGAACTAAGCGGTAACTGGAAAGATGCTGTAAAAAGCCGTCTGCCATGGTTGGTGATAAACTTAGCAACAGCGTATTTAGCAGCATCTGTAATCCGTCATTTTGATGATACTGTTTCCCAGGTAAAGGGAATAGCGGCGTACATGACTATTATAGCAGGTATGGGAGGCAACGCTGCCACGCAGGCTCTTGCAGTAACAGTTAGGCGTATATCGCTAAGCAACCTTACCGATAGCCAGGCGTACAATACAGTTATTAAAGAATTTTTAGTTGGTATGCTCAACGGTGCGGCCAATGGGTTAGTAGTATTTTGTATTGCCTTATTTTATGATGCTAACCCGATGTTGGGCCTGGTTTTGTTTTTAGCAATGACAGGTAATTTAATTATTGCAGGCATCACCGGTGCATCTATTCCGCTTGTATTAAAGAGGATAGGGGTCGATCCAGCAGTTGCGTCATCTATTATCATAACCACTTTTACAGATTGCGCGGGTTTTTTGCTGCCACTTTACCTTGCTACTAAGCTTTTATTACATCATTAATTTTCCAATCAAGCTTTTATTATAAATTTGAACCATCAAAATTGAGACTATGACTGAAGTAAGATACGATTGGACAAAAGAGCAAATAGCAGAAATATACAACACCCCGTTGCTTGATCTTGTTTACAAGGCAGCAACTATACACCGTGAAAATACTGATTACGCCGAGGTACAGATCAGTTCACTTATCTCTATCAAAACTGGTGGTTGTTCTGAGGATTGCGCTTATTGCCCCCAGGCTGCACGTTACAATACGGGTGTTAATGTACATGCCATCATGCCTAAAGATGAAGTTATTGCCGCGGCCGAAAAGGCAAAAGCAGGTGGCGCATCAAGGCTTTGCATGGGTGCCGCATGGCGCGAGGTACGTGATAACCGCGATTTTGACAAGGTAATAGATATGGTGAAGGCTGTTAATAGCCTTGATATGGAAGTTTGCTGTACACTGGGTATGCTTACCGAGAGCCAGGCTCAACGTTTGGCAGATGCAGGTTTGTATGCCTACAATCACAACCTTGATACATCTGAAGAGGATTACAAGCGTATTATAACAACCCGTACCTATGATGAACGCCTTGAAACATTGAAGCATGTACGCAAAGCAAAAATTTCGGTTTGTAGTGGAGGTATTATCGGCTTAGGCGAAACAGTAGAAGACCGGATCTCCATGCTGAAAACACTGTCAAACCTGCCAAAGCATCCCGAATCTGTACCAATCAATGCTTTGGTACCTGTGGCAGGTACACCATTAGCCGATCAGCCAAGGGTATCTGTTTGGGAAATGGTGAGAATGATAGCCACTACCCGCATCATTATGCCAAAAACGGTCGTACGTTTATCAGCCGGTCGTACCGAAATGAGTGTTGTTGAGCAGGCTTTCTGCTTTATGGCGGGTGCCAATTCAATTTTTGCGGGGGAGAAGCTCTTAACCACTCCAAATCCGTCATTTGATAGCGATATGGCAATGTTTGAGTTACTCGGCCTATCGCCACGTAAAGCTTTCAAAAATGGGCGCCCTCACGAAGTGAAAGAAATGGAAAAAGACACCATCTCCTAATTAATCAGGAGATGACATCAGATTGATCAATTTCCTGGCCTGAAACTATCTTGATGACACCAATGTGAATTTTTGATTTAGCTAACAATAAAATGTGGCACAAGGAACCTATTGTCACATTTTATTGAATAGTAGAAATAACCAGGTAAACTTTTTATCTTTATTCAACTTCAGTTCAGGGATGGAGGGGTCTGGCTCTATAATCATCAGACCCTGCAACAATTAGCGGCAATTAAAAATCAACACAATGGAACATAAAGCCATATCAATTCGACCATTCATCGGAGTTGAAAACTTTGAGCTGTCGCGGAGTTTTTACCGGGACCTGGGATTTGAAGAAAGTATTTTGACTTATAATATGTCCTATTTCAAAACGAATGGCTTAGGGTTTTATTTACAGGATGCTTACGTGCGGGATTGGGTAGACAATTCAATGATTTTTTTAGAAGTTGAAGACGTTGGCCGGTATTGGAATGAACTTTTGGCTTTGGATCTTACATCTAAATATAAACGCGTAAAACTAACGCCAATTCGACAATATGATTGGGGACGAGAGTGTTTTATGCATGACCCATCCGGAATCCTATGGCATTTTGGGGAATTTTTCAAGTAGTTGAACCAACTGTTATCCGGATTTGCTGCTTATATCTGTGATTATTTCGGGATATAAAAAAGCCTAAAGCGATCTAAATTAATGCAACATTATCAACAGGTTAAATATTTTATAATGATTTGTTGAAATGAATAAAACCTTCATTATATTAGGTAAAATTTTTATTATTTTAACATAATATGAACCGTTGCCGATTTAATGAAAAGCGATATCCCGAAAACAGAGCCAGAGTTTGAATTTCGCCGGATATTTGAGGAATATAAACGTCAGGTTTATACACAGGTTTATGCTATTGCAAAATCGCAATATGCGGCAGAGGAAATTACCCAGGAGATATTTATTAAAATTTGGCAGAATCGTGAATTACTTAGCAGTATAAAAAATCTGGATGGATATATCTATACCATCGTTCGTAATTATTCATTAAATTATTTAAGAAAAGCCGCGAGTGATCTGCGACTTGTCAACCATTTAATGAAAATTGCAGTCCCCGGTTATAACAACACAGACTCGGCAGTGCAGCTATCCGAATACAAAAAACTTATTCATACAGCAGTCAGCCAGTTATCGCCACAACGTCGATTGGTTTACGAGCTGAATAAGGATAACGATTTGAGTTACGACGATATCGCTTCTCAATTAAATTTATCAAAACACACTGTAAAAAACCATTTGCTCTCCGCATTGGCTTCGATAAGAGGTTACCTTACCCAAAATGGTATTGATCCAACCATTATTCTTATCTTAATGTTTATCAAACTATAGCTTCTCAAAAATTAAATGTTTATGGGAATATTTATTTTATTTAATACAATGAATGTGATTGTTAATGGTATATTCTGCACTTTGCAAGTTATATAAAACAACATTTTTTTAACGTTCTATTAAAAAGAATAAAATTTTTATTTGCATTAGTCTGTTTGTGATTTTACTGTGTCTTTAATGTAATTGCACAACTAAATGGATCACAAACAAAGAATATCATATCTGTTAAACCAATACATCAATAATGCTTGCACCCAACAAGAATTTGATGAGTTGATGTCTGAAATTAAAACATCCCAAAATCTGGTCGATTTTGATAAGGTGCTAAAAAAACATTGGGCAAAATCGGCTCATGTAATCAACCAACATAACGTACACTGGGATGGTATTTATGAAAATGTCAAAGCGAAAACGCAAAAACGTTATAATACCGGAAGGATGTTTAAATATGCCGCATGTTTTGCTTTAATATTTCTTGTGTGTGCTATAAGTGTATATAAGTATAAGAAAGTTGTCATTGGTACAAAATATTTAACCGCTTATTCTTTGCCTGCAAAAACCAAGGTAATAACATTAGCTGATGGCACCCGTGTTACCTTAAACGCGAACAGTGATTTGCGCTACCCACAAAAATTTAATGGTACGACAAGAGAAGTTTATTTAAAAGGCGAGGCTTATTTTGAGGTAGTTCACGATGAAAAGAAACCATTTATTGTTTATTCGGGCACGCTAAAAACACAGGTTTTAGGCACATCATTCACGATTAGCGCTTATGACGAGCACCGACCCATAAAAGTGACCGTTTTAACCGGTAAGGTAGGTCTGGTTGATCAAAGCAATAAAGCGCATGTTATACTTACTCCCGGGCTTTGTGCCACCACTGATCAAACAAACCAAAATTTCACAATAAGCCATATTGCCGAGCCGGCTGATGCCATTGCATGGCTGGATGATAAGTTGACGTTCGAAAACGCTACACTGGCCGATGTGGCAGACGCTTTAGGCAATAAATATGCAGTCAACATTAAAATATCAAATCATCAGTTGGCGACACAGCGTATCACGGCAATATTTCAGAACCAAACACTGCCTGATATTCTAAATGGTATTACCAGGCTCACGCATTCTAAATACCACGTTAACAAAAATGTTTATACCCTATTTTAATAAATAACCCGAATGATAAACCCTAAAACCAATTGCCTATAGATATCATAACAACAACATAAAAAAGGTTGAGTGTGATTGCAGCACGCCCAACCTCATCAAGCT
>NZ_JBFUKF010000173.1:0-11025 GCF_056400985.1 Mucilaginibacter sp. P4_G9
GTACTTGTTTTATGGCCAACATCCTTAGCTGTTTTGCTTATTTTATGACCAAGGGTACTGTCCTTATGAGTTTGTGCAATAACCGGCGACATCATAAATGATCCGGCAGCGAATATTGCAATCCTGAATAGATTTTTCATGGTAAGTAAATTGAGTTATTAATAAAATAACTAACTCAATTTTTCTGCCAAAATCTTCATTTCAATTACCGGCGAGCGTTTCTGGTACAAAATAGCATAAACGGCATCGCAAATGGGCATATTTACCTTGTACTGTTTGTTAACCTGCTGTAGGCAATTTACTGCATAATATCCTTCGGCTATCATATTCATTTCCAGCTGGGCCGATGTTACCGTATAGCCTTTGCCTATCATATTGCCAAAAGTGCGGTTACGGCTAAACTGCGAGTAGGCAGTAACCAACAGATCGCCCAGGTAGGCCGATTCCTTAATATCGCGGTTAATGGGGTGTACCTCGGCAACAAACCTTTCCAGCTCGCGTATGGCGTTTGAGATCAGCACCGCCTGAAAATTATCGCCGTAGCCTACGCCATGGCAAATACCGCCCGCTATAGCATATACATTTTTTAAAACAGCGCCCCACTCGGTGCCATAAATATCGTCAGATACAATGGTTTTGATGTAACGGGTATTAATCATGCCTGCAAATTCGGCAGCCAGGGCGGCGTCGCGCGATGCTATGGTGAGGTATGATAGTTTTTCAAGCGCCACCTCTTCGGCATGGCAAGGCCCGCTAATTACCACAAAGTCATCAAAAGAAACACCCATTTTCTGGTTCAAAAACTCCCCGATAATTAAATTCTCATCGGGTACAATACCCTTTATTGCCGACACCATTTTTTTCCCGGCTAAATCTTCGGCGGTAATGCCCGTAAGCGCTTCTTTCAAAAAGGCGGCCGGTACGTTTAGTAAAACGAAATCAGCAACGTGTATAAGCGATTTCAGATCGCCGGATATGTTTTCTTTAGGCAGTTTAATTTCAACCGAGCTTAAATAATGGGGGTTGTGCCCAAATTTGTGCAGGTGCTCAACTGCCTGCGTGTTACGCATCCACCAAAAAACTTCCTTTTCGGTAGTATTATCAGCCAGCATTTTAACATTAGCTGTGGCCCAGCTACCTCCGCCAATAACGGCTATCTTTTTCTTTTGATTTAACATTAAGTAGAATTGCCAGGTTTTAATTGACATGGCAAATTAATGAAATATTATTTGTTTTGGACGAAGGACTTTTGGATGAAGGACTTTTGGATGAAGGACAAAGGACTTTTAGACGAAGGACAAAAGATCAGGGGACGAAGGTTAAATTAAATTAGTTAAGTTTGTTTATACACGTATTACATTTAATACCGTCATTGCGAGGCGCGAAGCAATCTCTAACTTTACAGAGCGGCTCTGTAGGTCGGGGATTGCTTCGTGCCCCGCAATAACGGGTTCAGAAAAACGGAACCTATGAACCCATCAGCCAGGAAAACATTTAACGCAGGTTTTACCAACCAAAAATATCAGCACTTTTTAGATAAACTTAACAGCGGCCTGCACTCGCCGGTTGCTTTCCGTGTGGCCGAAACACCCGTTTTACTTACTGCCGGTTTCAGGGATAAGCTGATGACTGCAGGCGATGATATTATCGCCACAATTTTACAACCCGGTTTTAAACAGCTTACCCAGCGTGCCATTCCCGATAAATGGCAGGTTGCTAATGAGAATGATCATCCGCATTTTATTGCCCTGGATTTTGGGATCTGTAAAGACGAGGCAGGCAACATAGTACCCAAACTAATAGAGATGCAGGGCTTTCCCTCGCTGTATGGCTTCCAGGTTTTGCTGGGTGATACTTATAAAGAAGTTTTTGATATAGCCGATGACCAAACCACCTATTTTAACGGACTTGATAAAGTTAGTTACCTCGATCTGTTAAGAAAAACCATTGTAGGCCCCCATCTGCCCCAAGAAGTGGTACTAATGGATGTGAACGCGCCTGAACAAAAAACGGCTGTGGATTTTTATCTTACCCAAAAATACCTGGGCATAGCCGTAATATCATTAAGCGACCTGGTACAGGAAGGAACGCAGCTTTTTTACAAGCTTAATGGCGAAAAAAAACAGGTTAAACGCATATACAACCGCCTGATTTTTGATGAGATAGATGGCGATGATATTTTATTTGACAAAGTGGTTGATATAAGGCAGCCGCTTGATGTGGAATGGATAACCCATCCTAACTGGTTTTACCGCATCAGTAAATTCACTATGCCCTTTTTAAGCGGCAATTATATTCCCGAAACACAGTTTTTGCACAAGGTAGATCAAATACCTGCCAACCTGGAAAACTATGTCCTGAAGCCTTTATTCTCATTTGCCGGACAGGGTGTTATTATTGATGTTACCGCGACCGACATCAGCAATATTACCGACCCGGAGAACTGGATTTTGCAGCAAAAAGTAAATTACGAGCCCGTAGTGCAGGCTCCAGACGGCGATGTAAAGGCCGAGATAAGGCTGCTATACTTATGGCCCAACGGCGATGCAAAGCCCACATTAGCCATAAACCTGGCCCGGTTAAGCCGCGGAAAAATGATTGGCGTACGTTATAATAAAGATTTTGATTGGGTAGGCGGAACAATTGCCTTTATGCCGCGTTAAACTATACACGATTAATTGCGTCTAAGCATATATATTAAAAATTAAGTATTTTTGCATCATGAATGTCCAGGTAATTTTAGTTATAATTCTTTTTACCGCCGCAGTGTTTTACATCGGTAAAATGATGTATAAAAGCATTACAGCAAAAAAAAGCTGTGGTGGTAATTGCAAGTGCGGTGTTGATTTTTCGGATATAGATGCCGGTAAATCAAACAAATAACCGGCAATAGCCATTCATGATATCTTCATTTGTTACCCATACTTTTAACCAAAAAGTAATTTCACTTAATGTCTTCAAATAAGCAAATTTTTCAGGCAGAATCACCCGGCAGATGGAACCGCTTTAAGTGGCTCAGTCGTGTGCTGCTTGCCGTACTTATAGTTGGGATAATAGCCGTAATAGTCACTATTAAATCAACGTATTACCCCAATCTGCCAAACCTCGACCCGGCGCCAAAAAAAATGTCGAAGGAGGAGCTTGAACAGATAAAAAAATCAACCAAATACAGGTCATTCAAAATACAAAAAGGCGAAATTGAAGCCCTTGAACGTGCAAAACGGATACACCAGCACAAGCACCCCAACAATAAAGACAGGCTAAATGTCGCATTTTACCGCCCATGGGAGCCACAGGCATATTATTCGCTTTTGGACAATATGCCCAGGCTGGATATGGTGGTAAGTGAGGGTTTTTCTATATTGCCCGGCGTAGATACCGTTGTAACCAAAGTTGATACCGGCCTTATAAACGTAAATAAAAAGTACAACAGGCCAATTATACTCACCTTATCAAATTACGTTAACGTAAATAACCAAACAGGCGGATATGACAGTAAGGATGTTGAGCGCATTTTTAAAAGCCCCGTTTTGCGTACAGGGTTTATCAACAGTATAACAAATGCCCTTACGAAATATAAATTCAAGGGTATAAATGTTGATCTTGATGAAATTAAGGATCGCAACAGCAAAAATTATATTGCCTTTCAAAACCAGCTTTATAAAACATTAAAGGCAAAAAACTTCCTGGTTACACAAAATGTGGTGCCCGAAGATGAATCTTATGATATTTCAAGGCTGCAGCATGTTAACGATTTCCTTTTCATTATGGCTATTGATGAGCATAATGAAGTAAGCAATGCCGGCGACTTATCAAACCAGCACTGGGTTGAACAGATCCTGGATGACGTATGCAGTAAAGTGCCCAGCGAAAAAATTATTTTAACTTTTGCAGCAGGCGCGTATGACTGGCGGGAAAGCAGTGTAGGTAAATCCATAGGCTATCAACAGGCTATCAGTACGGCCGAAGAGAACCAAAGCAAGATCACCTTTGATTCAACTTCGGCCAACTCGCATTTTACCTATATGGATAAGGACAGCCTTGACCATACCATTTACTTTGCCGACGCCGCTACCAACTTTAACGTTATCCGAATGGCCGATGACTGGGCAACCGGTGGTGTGGCATTATGGCGGATGGGTACCGAGGACCCGAGGCTATGGTCGTTCTTCCAGAAAAACCTGTCTATTGATTCGCTGCGTAAAACCGGCGTCGACTTAAAAAAGTTAACCTCTGTAGGTTTAAATAACCGTAAAAACGTAGAGTATGATGGCGATGGAGAGGTACTCGACCTGATTACAACACCCCAAACGGGAGAAATTGCCGTAAAGCTTGATACCACCAATTTTAATATAACCTATCAGCAATATAAAAAGCTGCCTACCAAATACATGATCCGTAAGTATGGTTATAAGCCCAAAAAGGTGGTTTTAACCTTTGACGATGGGCCTGATCCCGACTATACACCACGTATTTTAGATATCCTTAAAAAAGAAAAAGTTCCGGCCTCCTTCTTCGTGGTAGGCTCTATGGCCGAAAAAAACATAGCCATCCTTCGGCGCATTTATGAAGAGGGCTACGAAATTGGTAACCATACCTTTTTCCATCCCGATATTTCAACTGTTAGCCTTGATCGTGTTGTATTGGAACTTAATGCCACCCGCAAAATCATCGAATCGGTTACGGGCCGCAGCACCATACTTTTCCGTCCGCCGTTTAATGCTGATGCCGAGCCGGAAACGCTTGCCGAGGTTATACCGGTTGCCGAAAGCCGCAGGCAAAGTTATATCACCATCGGCGAATCTATCGACCCCTGGGATTGGCAGCCCGGTGTAACAGCCGATAGTATTATTGCACGCACCATAAGGCAGGCCAATAATGGATCAATGATATTACTGCATGATGCCGGCGGCGATACCCGTGAAGAAACCGTAAAGGCATTGCCTGCTATAATTCATTATTTTAAAACGCACGGCTACCAGTTTACTACCATTGCCGATGTGCTTGACAAAACCAAAGACGACCTGATGCCCCCCATAAAAGATGACCACACAGGAATTTTTGGCCCGATGTATGATTTTACTATACATAGCTATTACTATATCAACTGGGTATTGATCTATGTGTTTCTATCGGCCATATTCCTGGCAATCGGGCGTATTGTATTAATTGGCATACTGGCGGTAAGACAAAACATCGAAAATAAAAAAACAACAAAGTTAAGGGGCGACAATATTCCTCTGCCGGCGGTAAGTATCATTGTACCGGCCTATAATGAAGAGGTTAATGCCGTTGCTACCATACAAAGCCTGTTAAAAACCGAGTATCCCGCGTTCGAGATCATTTTTGTAGATGACGGATCGCAGGATAAAACATTTGCGGTAGTAACTGCGGCTTATGAAAACAATCCGCTGGTTAAAATATTAACCAAACCAAACGGCGGTAAGGCATCGGCCTTAAATTTTGGTATTACCCATGCCAATAGCGATTTCGTGGTTTGTATTGATGCCGATACCCAGCTTAAAACCGATGCTGTTTATCACCTCATGAGCTACTTTACCGATGAGGAAATCGGCGCGGTTGCAGGCACGGTAAAAGTTGGTAACGAAACCAATATCATTACCCGCTGGCAATCAATAGAATACATTACCGCCCAAAACATGGACCGCCGCGCTTTTGATCTCATCAACAGCATAACCGTGGTGCCTGGTGCTATTGGCGCGTTCCGTAAATCGGCTATTTTCCGTGCCGGGGGCTTTACTTATGATACCCTTGCCGAAGATTGCGACCTCACTATGCGTATCCTGAAACAGGGCTATATCATAAAAAATTGCGCCGAGGCTATTGCTTATACCGAAGCACCCGAAACTATCAGCATGCTGTTGAAACAACGTTTCCGCTGGAGCTTTGGGGTAATCCAAAGCTTCTGGAAAAACCGGGACGCGCTGTTCAATAAAAAATATAAATTTTTTGGGATGGTAGGAATGCCCAACATCCTCATTTTCCAGATCATATTGCCGCTATTCTCGCCATTAGCCGATTTGATGATGATTTTTGCGCTGTTTGGCGAAAAGCCGGAGAAGATGCTTATTTATTATGCAGCCTTTGTGGTTATCGATTTTATTGTGGGCATCATCGCCTTCCGCATGGAGAAAGAGGATTACAGGAAACTCATCTACATTATACCGCAGCGATTCCTTTGGAGGCAGCTCATGTATTACGTACTGTTCAAATCTATCAGGCGGGCATTAAAAGGCGAGCTGAGCGGATGGGGTGTATTGAAGCGTACGGGTAACGTGAAGGTGGAAGCAGAAAAAATTCAAAAGTAAAAAGGGAAACTCCGAACCCCGATTTTAATACTCTAAAAAATGGTGTTGTTGGCGATGTTCAGCGGCACCATTTTTACTTTATAAGGCAATCCCCTGAAGATTCACGACGAAACATAAAATGGGGTAATCTTACTAATCCCGCTCAATCAAACAAACCGCGTAAGCCACAACGCCTTCCTCGCGGCCTATAAAGCCTAATTGCTCGTTGGTGGTAGCTTTAATAGATATATCATCCTCACTGATAGAGGCCGCTTTGGCAATATGCGTTTTCATAGCCGGGATGTGCGGATTTATCTTGGGGGCCTCCAGGCATACCATAGCATCTATGTTGCCAATGCTGAACCCTTTTTCTTTTATTAACACAACAACTTGCTGCAACAGGATAAGGCTGCTGATACCTTTCCACCGGTTATCTGTATTAGAAAAATGAAACCCTATATCGCGCAGGTTGGCGGCGCCAAGCAGTGCATCGCAAATGGCGTGCAGCAATACATCAGCATCCGAATGACCATAGGCCCCTGCATGATGCTCCAGGTTAACTCCTCCTAAAACAAATGGATGCTGCTCTTTTAACTGGTGAACATCAAAACCAAAACCTACTTTTATTTTACCCATTACCGTTTAGATACATTTGAGGTACCGCCAAAATTTGCCGATAATGTAAAACGAAGCGTATTAGCAAGGGGGCTGTTTTGCTGGCTGGCTGCCAGGTACGAAAAATCGAACTGAAAAACATCGTATTTAACACCAAAGCCAAGGGTTACATAACGCCTGTTGCTTTTATTTGGGTTTTCATACAAATAGCCGGCCCTTAAAGCAAATTGATTATTATACCAATATTCGGCACCCGGAGAAAGGCTGTATTCTTTCAATTCCTCTTTAAAACCTCCCGGAGCATCACCAAACGACTGGAAAATACCCGAAGGCACCGATACATCATCATTTTTACCACTTATTATAACACCATCTGCATCCCTTATAGGCGGGGAAGGCGTTAGCTGCTTATTTATATCAAAGGCAACGGTTATCTGGTTGTTTTCATCAAGGTTCCAGGTATTGGCAACGCCGAATTTTAAGTTAGCAGGTAAAAAATATTTAGGTCCGTTATCGCTGTAACTTATCTTTGTCCCAATGTTTGATATATTGGCGCCAAAGGCAAACAGGTTGTTGTCGCCGTATGGAGCTTTATAAAACATAGATACGTCAGCAGCAAAAGCATTCCCTGCCCTCCCGGTTTGATTTGACCCGGCAGTAGCAAATGACACGCTGGATATACTGGAATGAATATAACGGCCTGTTAAACCCAATGAAAAATTATCGCCAAACTTACGGGCATAGGTAACATCCAGCGAAAATTCATTCGGGGTATAAGTACCCTGGTCGTTAGTATTATCATCTGTTAGCTGCAACGATCCATAATTAAAATAACGCAGCGATGCCCCAAGCGTATTACGATCATCTATTTTGTGCGCATAACTAAGATACGACAGGCTTATATCCGGAACCAAACGCCTTAACCATGGGCTATATGAAAGCGATAACGCATCATTACTTTCTATAAACGCAAGTTTTGAGGGGTTCCAGAAACTGGCATTAACATCTGGTGACAAAGCTACACCTGCTTCGCCCATAGCACCCGAGCGTGAATCGGGCGTGAGGTTTAAGAAGGGCACCTCCACCCGTGAGATGCTTGTTTGCGCTATAACAGCAACAGGCAGTAAATAAACAATTACGAACAGAATATAGCGAAAGGTAAAAAACTTCATTGGGTGCAATTTAGCTTTAATATTTTAATTGATAAATATACGTTCTTAATTTACTTGGATTTTTTAAAGGGATGTTTTAAATTACAATCGGCAAAAAAAAACAGAATACTGTAACTAATATTACCAATATTCCGTTAAAACAACCGATAATTGTTTGATTTATTTAGAATAATGGGCTGTCTGCATTAGCTTTATACCCATTTTTTTCTAAATTTACGTCATTAATATATTTGTAAAATTATGAAAATACTTTTTACTAAAACTGCTTTAGTGCTGGTGGCTGCAAGTGCATTGGTGAGCAGCTGCAGTAAACGCCCGCAATCGTCAAAAACGGGTTTAACTTATAATGACAAAAACAATGGCGGTTATGAGCGCTACAGGAAAGTCCACCCATCACCAGGCCCCGGTCTGGTTCCTATTGAGGGCGGTACTTTTGTAATGGGCGGCAGTGCAGATCAGGATGTTACTTATGATTACAACAACGTTCGCCGCCGGGTAACCGTTCCATCGTTTTATATGGACGAGACTGAAGTATCTAACCAGGATTGGCTGGATTACCTGCACTGGATCAACATCACCTTCCCCCAGGATCATGAATTGTACTACAATGCCGTACCTGATACTTTGGTTTGGCGTAAACCACTATCATATAATGACCCATATGTAGATAACTACCTGCGCCACCCTGCCTTCCAGGATTATCCGGTTGTAGGTGTTACGTGGGATCAGGCACAGGAGTATTGCTCCTGGCGTACCGATCGTACCAACGAAAATATTTTACGCGAAACAGGAAGATTAGTTGCCTGGAAAGACCAGAATGGCAAAGGTAAAAATGCCGCGCCTGCTGCTACAACAGCATCAGGGCAACCTTTTAATACTGATATTTATCTGAACGGACAAATACAGGGGCAGGGCATTAATGGTAAAAAAATGTTGCCAAACCTAAGCCCCAATGCGGCGGCGGGTACCGGCAAAAATAACAAGCCAGTACGTCCTGTACGTATGGAGGATGGTATTTTAAAACAGGGATACCGCCTGCCATCAGAGGCCGAATGGGAATATGCTGCATTGGCTTTGGCCGGTAATACCCAATTTGAAAACATCGATGATGGTAAAATGTACCCATGGAACGGAATGGGTGTACGTTCTGCTAAAAGCAAAACACGAGGCTTGATTTTGGCCAACTTTAAACGTGGCAATGGTGATAACGCGGGTGTTGGCGGTTACCTGAATGATAAGGCTGACATTACTGCACCCGTACGCTCATACGCTCCAAATGATTTTGGCTTGTATAATATGGCCGGTAATGTTAACGAGTGGGTACAGGATACTTACCGCCAAACTTCATTTGAAGAATTTGAGGATTTTAACCCTTTCCGTGGTAACCAGTATGCGAATAAACGTTTGGCCGATCCAACAAAAGGATTATATGCAAAGGATAAATATGGCAAACCAATTAAAGATCCTGCAGTATCAAACAAAAAGCTAAAATACGCCGATCTTATAGCTTTGCAACAGGCACAACAAAACCCTAATACGGTTAATAATGCTGCCAACCCAAATGCAGTGCCAACTGCTCCTGGTARCGCGGCACCGGCAATTCCAAATGCAACAGATCCTTTATCACCCAAAAATTCGGGCAAGAAATACGATCCTGATTTCAGGGGCGAAAGAGATACGGTGAATACCGCGCTTTATGGTACTACAACATTGGTTAACAACCATTCAAAAGTGTACAAAGGTGGTTCATGGAATGACCTGGCATTCTGGCTAAACCCATCCACCCGCCGCTTTTTGGACGAGGATGAAGCAAGTGCCCAGATTGGTTTCCGTTGCGCAATGACATTGGTAGGTGCGCCAGAAATTTATCCAAATGGTAAACCACATTATGGTGTTAAAAAAGCAAAGCCTTTTAAAGCTAAATAAGATCCAATTTTAAACTTAAAATACAAGGCCGTTCAGTGATGAATGGCTTTGTTTGTTTAAGGAAGAAACTATTTTAAGGTGAAAAAATGAAACTGAAATAGCACTTATCTTGCTAAAGCACCAACCATCCAATTATCTGTGCTATAATTAAACCAAGAGATATCCTCTATAGAACACCAATCGTATTGTTTAAAAACGTTTAAGCTGCTTAACTTATACTATTAATACATTTTAACTCTTAACTGCCAACAATAACCGAAAAAGGTGTTGACTTTTAAATTTAAAGCAGACAATTTACAGCATTCCCTGCCCAATCTAAGTATCCGCATAAGTACTTATCCATTAAATTATATGGATTCTTTAACTGAATAAGCAGTGAAAACCTTCCCGTAATTGCAAATGCAGGATACCAACTAAAAAGGCAATAAAAAAACCCCGGAGATTTAAAGCACCGGGGTTGATATGTTTGGATGGAATAAATTAATTGTAACCTTCGTTTTGTACTAAGTTTTTGTTAGCATTCATTTCCTGCAACGGAATAGGGAACACCAGTTTAGGCGAATTCCAATCCAATGCACCAGCTTTCTGTTTTAAACGCTTGGCATCATGCAAAAAGAATCCACCCTCAAAAGCAAGTTCACGCAGTCTTTCTTTATATACATCGGCAAGTGTAACAGATGCAAAATCGTCTAAGCCGGCCCGGTTCCTTATTACGTTAATATCCTGCAACGGTGTCGCAGAGCCAATCCTGGTTGTTAAATGAAGGTTTGCTTCGGCACGGATAAGGTACATTTCGGCAAGCCTTATAATACGTACGTTGCCATATAGGTTATCAAATTTATCAACCCTTAATGATCCGTCAGAATCCTCGTTATAAACAGCAAGGCGTTGGTCGTCTGCCTCAAAATTATCAAGAAAGCTCTCCTTTAAGTAAATATCGCCACGGCCACCGTAGTCAGCTGATCCGTAAAATGTATTCAGGTCATTTACACCCTGCTGTGAAG